>CBDUAB010000731.1:0-3331 GCA_965365045.1 uncultured Planctomycetales bacterium | reverse complement strand
GCTTTGCATCCTCCGGGTATTCGGTCACCTGCTGCAGTCGCCCCGTGACTTGAATCAAGGCGTCCGACATGTCCGCGCCCACTTCGAATTCCAAGCTGATGCGGCCAAAAGAATCGCTGCACTCGGCATCGATGTTGATCATGCCCGGAATCGCGTTGAGCTGCTGCTCCTGCGGTAGAATGAGTTCCGTCTCGATCTCCTCCGGCCCCGCTCCCGGCCAGTTCGTAAAGATGCTGATGTACGGACGCTCTACCTGCGGAGTCAGCTCCAGTGGCATTTGGCGAATCGCGATGACGCCAAACAACACAACCAAGAGCACGGAAACGGCGACCTTCACCGGATTGTGTATGAAGCTGTTGATCAACTGCATATAGGTAGGTGGGAGCCAAGTGTTTGTTTAACACTTCGCCATTAGCGAGGCGTGATATGCGTCAGTATACCGTCGGGCTCTTGCTTAAGCTACTGTCACTCGATCGTATACCACGCGTAACCGTTGGCTGGCAACGTCAGCGATATCCACACACCACGTTGCTCGTCCAGCGATACTTCTTCTCGATCACCGCCTTGCCGACGGATGACCGCCTGGTCTGCAATCCCCGTATAGTAAAGTGGAACACGTAACTTCTGCGACACTTCATGTGGCAAAGGATTGAACACCGCCAAGAATCCTTTCGTTCTGATTCTTGGATTGACATGTAGCATGGCGTCCAAACGCCGGCCGTCTGCTCGGCGGACGTGAATCAAGTCGCTTTCGAGAATGTCACGATGTTGTTTGTACAGGGCAACCATCTTCTGTACCAGTTTCTTTGTCTTGTCCGTATCGTACAATCGCCGCCCTCGATAGACAGCTTGCACGCCCAACAGCAAATTGCTGGCCATCATCGTTTCGTAATGTGGCAAGTGTTCGGCCAACGGTTCAATTGTCGCGGCCACTCCACCACCGTGATACTGAGTCAATGGAACGAACATCCAGCCCATCGACGGTGTCTTCTGCCACGTGCCGTCAAAGATATTCAACCGCGTGTGAATCTGTTGCTGCACTCGTGGCAGAGACCAATTCACTTCGCGATAGCCCATGCCGCATTCATTGGCACCTTGCAGATAGTAATAATCGGGTACGCGAACGTAGACGCCGCGAGCACGCAGCCATTTGTAAAAGTCCGTGAGGATTCGCCACTGGACCCACTGCGAATCATTGAGTCCTTTTTGCAATGGCGGTCGGTTTACCGTGTCCCAATCTCCAGGATAAGAGCCATCGTGCGTGAATTGTTGAAAACCGGTTTCCTCAAAGAAGTCCCGTAGTTTGCGAAAATAATCTTGTCCCCATGGCGATGCCAACGCCGGGCAATTTCCGTGCTTGGGTTTTTCACCTGAGGGCGACACAATGTCATTGCCACCTCCCACACGACGACTGGAAAGCAGCGAGTACCCGCCCAATTGAATCCGCCGCTCTTGGGCATATTTGGCTAGCAATCGAAACTTTGCACGGTTTTCCGGCGAATCGTCTTCCATGTTTAGTCCCGATCCGAACGACAAACTGACCATCTCGAAGCCGCACTCCGCGGCTTGATCAATCGAGTCGCGCACAATGTCCGGTTTGCTGCCGACGACGTGCAAGATCAATGGATTCTCGGTCACCCAAGGCGCGATCGTCCGGTAAAGTTGGCGGACAGCGAGACCACGCCGTTCACGGTCGCTCGAATCGAAAATCAGTTCAAACGTGCGAAACGACTGCCAGCTCTCGCCGGGCTCAATCGTTTGGTCCGGCCCGCGTCGTGGCCGCGTTTCCAACAGACAAGGCGTCTGCTTGAGATAATTCACCTGTGTGTGGAACTCTGGATCGGTGCGCCACTGCACCGAATGCCAACTGCTATTCTTCTGAGTGAATCCGCCGAAGGCATAGTCGGTTTCCACGTGTATTGACTTAGGCGGCAGCAGGGGAACTTGCGGATGCATTTCAACTGGCGATTCATGAGGCACGACCGCCAGGATCTCATTGGTAAACTCGTCGACGTTGATACTTTGCGAGGAACGGTTCTGAACCGTCAGCCACTTGGACAAAGCTGGCAGACCGTCGTATAGCTCGTAGTGAATCGTGACGACTAGCTCGGGTGGCAATTTGCCATCGTTTTCCGGCGGCGCAAAGTCGATTTGCAAAGACACACCTGGCGGCGGCCAGTGAGCGCCGGGAGCATGATGACGAGTGCGTTTCCAGGTAAACCGTTCTTTTGTCTGGCCTTTGCGATGGCCGACATACCGAAACGCTGCTGGATCGGTCTTCATCGCGGACAACCAGGCATCGGTCAGATAAGCCTGATCCGGCTGTCCGATGAGTCCTCCAATGTCATAGGTTTGCCCATCGATCTTTAGACGCGCTTCCGGACGGACGCCGCGCAACAATGACTCACCTGTCATCAAGTCGTCGAGGGCAACGGTGGCAAAGTTCGGCTCCAAGCGGAAGACGCGGCGCACCAGATCGTTAGTCAAGACAATCTCATCCCGGTTGTCATCATCAACGCTGGCAACGAACGGAGATGAATTCAATAGCCAATCCACTTCCAATTCGTAGTCATCCGGACGCCCCGCCCAGGAAGGCCTCGTGAGCAGTAGAATCAACGCAGCTACCGCTACTTTTTGAATTAGCATTTGTTACTCGCGCATGTCTAAGTTTGCACTTCGTCGACGATACCGCATAGAAGTCTGCCATCTAATTCGCGTAGGCACAAGAACGACTTATGCGCCACGAATAGCGAATGCTCAAGAATCGATCGAAGAGAGTTGGACGATTTTTTCACGGCCTGGGATGGATTACCCATCCGTGGAATGTTGATCGAAGTAACAGATTTCGGCAATGCCGTGATTCGAAGTGGCACTGTTCCATTGGCTCGTGCCACTTTGTGCTGCTCTTGCGTAATGGCAACGTCGTTTAACGCCGCAAAGTTTTGAACACGCTAGGATTATTCAAACTGGCGCCAATCAACGTTTTTTACACCAGCGTGCGCTGGCCAAAAACAGCAACGGTAGAAACGCCAACAAGACGACCGAAGTTGGTTCGGGAACTGCCGTGATAACGGCGCCTGATGCACCCAGACTTTCAATCAACAGATTGTCGCCCGCTTCCAGCTCATCAAACTGACTTCCGATCTCGGCAGCGGCGCCGAACACTGAAATCTTGGATAAATGTTCGTTGATGAAATCAGCGGGGGATTCGTTGCTGAAATGCAGTGTGGCGACGGTACTCGTAATGTGGATCGTCGCACCATGCGGAAGCGGATCGTCGCCGCCGTTCAACATGATCGTGCCGTCGCCCGCCAGCGTAACTTGCGTTCCA
>CBDUAB010000730.1:0-3331 GCA_965365045.1 uncultured Planctomycetales bacterium | reverse complement strand
AGAGTCTGCGTTTGCTCGTTCCGGCCTACAAATGTGTGAGAAATGCGGGCTAGACTTCGAGCCACCGGAATACCTCTGTGATGTCGTCTGCTGTGGTCAATCAAGTATCAACAGTATGCCGGTCGCCCGCCGTATCACTGACGACGCATGATCCGATTCTACCGTAGTTCGTGATCCCGTGCCTGTGGTCTTTTGAAGAAACCGGATGTTTTTAGCCGCCGCCCGTACGACATCTTTAAACTCAATGCGGTTCAAATTGTGCGGATTGCCAAATTGTGGAGTTGGATTGTGCAAAAGCCGCAATTGTCATCCTGAAGGAGCCTTAGCGACTGAAGGATCTACCAGTAACGTATCACAATGAACGTGCCAAAACCTCGGAGAGTAGCGCGTGGTGCGAGTTCTACCGTCTTTGTGTCTCCCTACTCGTTGGAAGATTCTTCGGTCGCCGACCAACGCTGCGCGTCGGTGCCCGCTCCCTCAGAATGACACGCCAACGGTGCTTGAATGAAAACGGTATTGGCAAACAGAGTACGGACGACCGGTCACGCCCACACACGACCCTCCCAAGTGGATTGATTATACCTGGAATTGCTTTATCATTTCTCGCCAGGCGTCGACTTCGCGTTGTCGTTGAAATCGAGGTGCCTGTCTTGCGCAATGTTTCTTGAGCGTTGCGTAAAAACTGGCGTCCGTTTCGGCCCGGATCAACAACTGGCGCAAACGCTCAGTATCCCCGACCGGAAAGAAGCCAGGATACTCTCCGCCCAGCATTCCGTTTGTAGCACAAATCTGAGTTGCCAAAATCGGCACTTGCGAAACGAGCGCTTCCGAGATCACAATCGGAGCGCCTTCGCGACGAGAACTCATTACCAGGAGTCGGCTGCGTGCGATTCGCTGGCGAGTCTGCCAATGCGGTAATTCGCCCTGCCAATGGAATCGTGGGTTACTGGCAGTTTCAGCTACCGCGCGTTGCCGCATCGACTCGTTCAAGGCCGCACCGATATGTACAATGCGGATACGGGATTCGCTCGGCAAGCGACGCGCTGCCAACGCGGCACGGAATGGATCCTTTACGTGGCGCAAATGGCCCACTACGATCACTTCGAAGCACGTTGTTAACGGGCGCCATTTTTTTGATTTGGCCACGGGTTGGGCCGATTGCAGAATGACATTTGCCTTATCGCGCAGGCACTGCGAAAGAAGCTGAAGACTCTCTGGTTCCAGCAAAATCAACTTGTCGGCTAAAGTCAATGAACGACGCGCGGCGGCATTGCGTTTGATGTCCCAGTGTAGATCAGTGCCCGTAAGTGCCAACAGGATCGGTCGAGACGGGTGCCGCTCACGCGAGTCGCGGATCGCCACGGCACTACGGCGCGCGTGAAGTGCAATCAACACATCGCAGCTTTGTCCGTCGTACTTGTCCGTGACGGTCACGCGATGATTGAGTTCGCGCAGAATCCCGGCCCACCGCTCGGCAGTAATTCGGTTACCGGCACGGGATCCGCGGGGAACCGGTGTGACAATGAGGAACCGCATCACTTTTTGTTTAATACAGAACTGTGAGCTGCTTGATGAGATTGTAAGAGTGGCCTCAGCCAAAAACGAAAACAAACGGTCACTCGTGGCGCAGTGCCTCGATCGGATCCATGTAAGCCGCCCGATATGCGGGATACATTCCGAACAACACGCCCACGCCAATCGCGATAACAAGCGAGACAAAGATGGACCACGGTGCAATCAGTGGATCCAGCTTCATGATAGTCGGCGGCAACGCCCTCATTGTGTCAGGGAAAAGCTCCAGTGCTCGATTTCTGACAAAAGTGACGGTGGGCCCGCACAAGAAACCGCAGAGCACGCCCAATCCGCCACCGACGCCCGTCAGCACAACAGATTCCGCGAGGAATTGCCGAATGATGTCGCGACGTTTTGCCCCCAGTGCTCGGCGGATGCCGATTTCACGTGTGCGTTCGGTGACCGTCGCCAACATAATGTTCATGATCCCGATCCCACCGACGACGAGCGATATGCCGGCAATCAGAACCAACAGCAGGTTGAACATCATTCGCAGCAATTCAGCTTGTCTTAGCAGCTCCTTGGGCACGACAATGCCGACATCTTGCTTAGGATGGTATTTCTCCATGAGTGTCCGAATGATGTCGGCCGTTTCGTCCACCTGGTCAAGATTTGCCAGGCTCAGCGTGATTTGACTTAGCTGAACGACTTCTCCTTCGCGGCTTCCCGAGCGACTGGTAAAGACCATGTCGCCGATGCGTGCATGCAAGGTCTCTAAAGGGATGTAGACGTCAAGGTTATAATCTTGGGAATCCAGGCTCCCTCCAATCGCCGCCGTTGGATCGCGTGCGTTGGTCTGCCCGACGACGACGTAGAAGTCCGAGTCGATCTGAATGCTTTTGCCTACGGGGTTTTCGTAGGAAAAGAGGCTATTCGCGGTATTCGCAGCAACAACGCAAACGTTTTTCGGGGGGGCACCATCGTTATCCGCCAGGAACCTCCCGCGATCCATGGTCAAGTGGTTCAGTTCGAAGTATTCCGGCGAGCAACCTACAACTCTGGCTTCCACCGTGCGAGCGTTATATCGTACCTCTTTCCGCATTTCACGAATGGCAACGGCTTGTTCGATCATGGGGATGTTCGAAACGATGCGATGGAAGTCGTCGCGCAGCAAACCGTATTCCAGGAACATAGAGCCACTGCGATCCGAAGAGCCCTCTTGCGCCGGTTTTACGCTGCGCACGATAACGTTACTTGCGCCAAGATCCTTGATCTGCTCTTGCGCTTGATAGCTCACCCCTTCACCCATCGCCACGAGCCAAATCACCGCGGTAATGCCAATCAAGATACCAAGTACGGCTAAGCCGGAGCGCAGTTTGTGTAGCAGCAGGCTGTAGATGCCGACGCGAAATGATTTAAACAGCGTGTCAAACAAAGCAACAATCCACCATGAGCCCTGAACACATATGCTTACGCCATACCATTTACACAAAATGGCGCTGTCAAACTAAGAACCACTGCCAGGGCCACCAGGCCTGCCACCGCCGCCACCGAATCGGCTGCGCATTTCGTCAACCTCGGTCTGGTCAATGAAGCCATCGCCATTGCCGTCGAGGCGATCGAAAAACGAGCTCATCCGTTCTGGTGCCTCGTCTTTACTCACTTGACCATCACCGTCCGTGTCGTATTGCTTGGTCAAAACTGCCTCGGCCACTTCCTCCGCGGGAACCGCCATCGCCGCGGGCTCCCTCCTCGCGGTCGCCGGATTGGGCGTCGTCTGAACCGCGGTCACTTCGGTCGCCACCGTCACGTGGACGAC
>CBDUAB010000729.1:0-3338 GCA_965365045.1 uncultured Planctomycetales bacterium | reverse complement strand
TGTCGAGCAATGTCGTGTAGTCACCAGGAGTTCCCGCCTCAATCTTTAGGTCTCTCAAATCCATGTCCGCCCAGAGGGTGCCAGAAATGCCCTGCCTGTAGACACCGATTGTGTCCCACGTGGGGAATTGACGACTGTGCGTCGCATCTTTGACGACAGTGCCGGCTATCGTCAGCTTATGTTGCAGCTGGGTCTCGGACTCGAATTCGTAAACCCACGTAAACCAAACGTCCGTCACCGGCGTCCAACTCGTATCGAGCTGGAGGTTACCGAAAACAATGTCATCGCCTTCCATGCCGAAAAATCCTCCAGTGAACTGCCGTCCTAAGATAGGCCAGTGGTTGATCGTTTGATTCAACCGAATCTCACAGGAAAGTTTGAACGGGGCGCTCGAGAATGAAATCAAGTCGTTTAGCTTGATGTAAGCATCGGTGCCGTTCATCGCCGCCATGCCTACTGGAGTTTGCGGGAATTGGTAACATTCATCTGACGCAAATACGTCAATCTCAAGATCGAACGGCCAACCTTCATCCGCGTCGTAGAACACCCACCGCCCACCGCCGTGCCAAAAGTTTGTACTCATGTTGTGTTGCCACCAGATCTGTTCAATGCCTAATCCCCATTCGCCATGTTGTTCAATGTTACCGAACGTCGGATGACTAACCTCAATCTTCATTGAGATGCCACGTTCCAAAAGAAACGGCAACTCGTCCACGCTCTTGATGTCTATCTCAAAAGAGTAACCGTCGGCATTAGGTCCGGTCGTGACACCGATATGGTTTTCGCCTCTCACCTGAAAGTCAAACCACCCGAATCCATTCCTATCGGGTTTCGAATCGTCGTAGTCGTCAAATTTTTCCGTGTACATAACACCGTATCGACTCGCGACCGGAATCAACGGAGGGTTAGTGTGTTTCATACGATATCGCGGATCTATGCGGATCGTATTAGGATGAGGCCAGTAGGCAACTCGTCGGAGTATTCCCAACCTTTCATACTTCCAAAATTCAAGGTCAGCGTTTGATGGCGTGTTGTCATACCACGGCATGGGAATGCGATCCTTACTTTTTGACAACTCTACTGAGCACAAAGAACGCTCTTGCGGCTTGGTACGTCGACGATGTGCGGATTTGTGCGCACGGTCGTGACCTCGTTGTACTCTGTGAAAGATTGAATTTTCGCCCTTTGCACGCTACGGAAGACCGTGCTTCCTACGGTGACGTCGGCAATGAGCCACGACTTAAGACCAAGAGCACCGCCATACTCAAGCAAGTGGCCTCCGTCCTGTAGAGTTTCCGCCAATCCGGAAATCTTCAACGTCCCTGTTGACACTTTCGTGTCCGAACTGATCGCTTTCTTTGTGATCGCGACCGCACTCTCTGACGGCAAGTTATCGGCGATGACAGTGCCAGCCAACGTTTGAAAAAAAGCAAACGTCGGATCGTTGTTCATCAAGTTCTCCCAAATGATGCACGTGCTACTGACTTGATCGGACATGACGCCCTTGATTCGATCCCACCAATCGATGTGGAGATTTTGAAGTAGAGCGGTTATCGTCGTCGCCAGAGTGTTGTCTAGAATCTTGATATACCATTCGTTCGAGATGGCAGTCGAGTCCACCTCCATTAGCGTCTTCAGGCGGATAATGTCGTTAACTTCCATCTTGCTTGTCCTTTTGAAAGAAAATCAGGAATCGGCGTCGCGAAGATGCTCTCAGACGACGCTTCGTGAGACATCTGGGGTAAAGGTACCCCAATAATTCGAGCAGTCTACGAAGACATCCGCACATCCAACCCCATTTAATCATAAGTAGAACCATCCAAAGAAATACGTTTCACGCTTAAGGAGGAGGAATTGCGGCGGGTGTTCGCCGACGTCCGCCAAAGCGTCGCGATCTCATCGTCCCAACACGCGGGTCGAACCCAATCTGGACCACGTCGGCCGATGCTCCCTCATAGTCACCAGGATTTGCCGCAAGGAACTTTCGGGACAGTACGATCAGACCCCATAGTCCATCTCCCGAAGACTCTTCGACGTCCGTTATCAGCGTGTCAGCGAACGTCTGAATAACTGAAGATGTGTAGGCTGCTAATGCTACGTTTCCCAGCGTGTCATCGGCAGCAACACCAGACATAAACACCTGACCGTTACTGGCCGACGAAAACGCGGATTGCAATAGCAAAAATCGCAATGGCTTACTTGCGGGCAAAGCGACTGCACTCCGGAGGCCTACGCGACTCGCCGCGACAGCAGAAAAGCTAGCCGCGGGCTCCCTCACAACGCTCAGCTTGTCCACGTCCCATCGCGAAACCTGGTGGCTCGAACTGATACACGCTCGCAACTCGGCGGTTAGGTGATCGTTAACACCTTCGGCTAGGGCGTCCGGCCCCGGTGCCATCGTTGGGACGGTCAGCTCGCGGTAGTGAAAGTTCATTTGCCATTCACCCTCGCGGCCCTCGCCCTTCACCCTCACTCTGTAAACGTCGGCTACTGCCATGATGTTGCCTCTAAATCGTTGACATTTGTACACCAACGACACGGGAAAGTATCCCTGACGATGTCAATGGCTATATACCTATTCTTACCATTTTGCCCAATTTTTATCAACTATCGGACGACACCCCATGGTTTAGGCCGTTCTCGCTCGACGCCGGCCTCAAGAGTCAGGGAATCCCCCACCCCCGTATTCGGTCGCAGCGTCCAACCTCGCGAACGTGAACGCATGGTCAGTGAACATAACCACAGCTTGAGCTCACCACGGCAAATCGTCCATACATTATGTCCCCTACCGTAGGTAGATCCGGCCGTTTTTCATCCATCGATCAGAGAGGAGTACATCCGCAGGCCACATTAAAGATGAAGCATGTTTACCATTACGACCTCAACAGGAGACCTGAAAATGGCACGAAACGGGCAACCACCGACGGGCGTTTATTCACCATACGAAGTCGTCAAAGTGTTACCAGAAAAGCCGATCAAGTTCATTTGTCGGACGCGAGAGTGGGAAGACATCCACACGCACTGGTACGGCAACCATTCCATCAAATGCGAGGCACTCCCAAAATGTCAGCTATGCAAGGACCGACACGCGAAGATTTGGAAAGGCTATCTGCTCGGCTGTATGCAAACAGGTGGACCGACCTTGCTCTTTCAGATTACACCTTTGGGGGCCTACATGCTGGAAGAGCAAACGCACCGCGAAAACGGGCTTCTCGGTGCCCTGATTTGCTTAACAAGAAAGGGAAGAAGAGCAAACAGCCCTTTAGAGGCATCTGTAAGAGGCTGGGTTAGAGACACCGACGAAATCCCATACGAGACACTTGAGCGAACGGTGTCAG
>CBDUAB010000728.1:0-3341 GCA_965365045.1 uncultured Planctomycetales bacterium | reverse complement strand
AGAGCGCAGAGGACCGCAGAGACTGAAATTCAAGACTCATCGGTCGGTCGAGGCACGGCTTCGACCGGTGTGGATGGGAGAATCTCGTTGGCATTGCCTTCGTCCGCTGCAGACGGGCGTGTTGGCAGCGTTGGACAGGACAGGATTTCCGCTTGACCAAAGGGTAAACACTCCATCCGTCGCATACATTTTGAAAACCACGGATAGGGAGGTAAATATCCATAGGCTGGACCGGCTTCAATCGGATATTGCCAATTGGGAAGTGGTTCGAAATCGTCGTTGTAGAGCTCTGGCCAAAACCCGATTTCGTCGACTTCGAGCAATTCGAGGTCAAGAAACAGCTCGATGCGATCGAGAATGTAGCCGATGTGCTGTCGTGCGACGGCGCTGAGCGACGCCGTATACGCCTGTTGCGATTCCAACACGTCACGCGCGGCAACGTCTAGCACACCCAAACGCAATTGCAAACGAGTGCTGACAACACGTTCGGATGCCAACGCGGCACTGGCCACAGCGATATCGTACTGTTCGCGATCGAGTTGCAATTGCCGCAGGTCGTCGCGCACGTCAACTTTGATGGTGTCTTCGAGCCCCATCAGGTTCCGTAACGCGCTGTTATAGTCGATCAATGCAAGGCGGTAGGTATTGCGTTGCGCTTTGCGGTTCAAGGGAGCATCGAACCTGAAACCCAACGTCGTACGACTTTCGTCAAAAGTAAAATTGAACGGCCGATTTGTGTCGCGGTCGGTGCGAACTTCGAAGCCCGCGTTCAGATTCAGGACCGAACGAAGATCGTCACCAGCCAACTTAATTTGACGCCATTGGTCCGCGAGCGCGCCGCGCTGATTCATGAGATCAAAGCGTTGCACTAAGGCCGTGAGCATGCCGTCATCCATATCCAGCTCGATTGGTACGAGTCCTTCCGTGTCTGTGTCAAGAAACTGTTGACCTTTGGAAATCGCTTCGTCGATGCGGCTCAGGATTTCTGCCGTGAACGACTGACCCGCTGCTGATTTCGACGCGACGGATTTCGTGAATCGCTCGGTTTGCTGGGCCAGCCTGTCAACCTCAGCCAACAGATCGGAAGAACTGTTCACGAGCACTGGAATGCGATCCAGGTCTCGGTCTTTGACAGTTCGCGCAAGTTCGGCATTTAAATCGTTGTATCTAATCGAAAAGCTGTCGAGCGAACGCTGAATCGTCACCATGGATGGCTTGCTCTGGTCGACATCCAATAATGCGACCCATTCGAGCTGGCGTTGGATAACCTGCAACTGCGAATTAATTACGTCCGTGCCTCGTTGAAAGATTCGCAGTGGCGGCGCTGGCGGCGTGGCGCTGTTTTCCCTGTCGAGGACTTCACGGTTCAAGTTGACTAGAATAACCGCTTCACGAACGCGTAATTCAGCCCGGAGCGTGCGCGGGTCGCGCGAAGCATCATCTTCGCCACCTAGCTTTTCCCGTAGTTCCAACAACGCGATGGTACGGCGAGTCAAGTCAATTGCTCCATTAAGCAGCACGTTGTCATCGGCGTCTTCTACCTCCCGTTCGGTAGTGAGATTCCGTAGCGCTCGTCGTACCAACTCTCTCGCGACCGTGGCTTCGTCTCGTAGCGTCAGCAGCTCCAATTCTCGCAAATCCAGGTTGATAGGCGTCTCTGGAGGTAATCCCATGCTGAGCTTGAGAAGGTCGAAGCTGCGTTCCAGATCGTTACACGTGCTGATCAAGACGCTGCGACTTCTAAGCGCGTCTTGTTCGAACTGGTCCACCTGGAACTGTGGCAATCGCCCCGCCCGATATTCGGCCCCAGCTTGAAGGAATCCACGTAAATTGCTGAAGTAGTCTTGCGCAACGATTTCAATATCACGATATGTGAGCAGCAATTGTTGATAGTATTGTGTTGCCAGATCGCGAAAAAACTCCTTGCGAAAACGGGCAAAGGAGCGTGCCGCATAAACGACGTCACGCTCGGATTGCGTGAGACTTTCAAATACCACATCGCGTTGCAGAAGGGATTGAGTGAATTGCCCAACCAATTCGGAACTCACATCCTCTGTGAATCCGGTTGGTCCGTTGAATGTTAGCAACACGCTATTGGCAAAACCAAGGATCAAATTGCCGCCGGACGCCAGCGTCTTTTCAAGTAGGACGCCTGACGGGATGCTCAGCGAATTGACCGTCTCACCTCCGATACGATCGTGTTCGTAATCAACAGATGTGCCGTTGCCCAACGATGCGAATTTCAGGTCATAAGCGTAACGCTCAAGAGTCAATCGCAGGGCCACTTCGTAGAGTTGTTCCTTCTGGGATTGGTACTCACGGCTGTTGATCAGCGCAAGTTCGAGAATATCTTCCAACGCCAATCGCGGTGAGCTGTCGCGCGTACCGCTCGCCGGGGCTCGATTGAACGAGCGTTGATACTCGGAACGCATCGAGGCGAATTCGAGCATGCGGCTGAGACATGTTTCCGGCAGCGAGTCCCAAACATCGCCGGGAACGGGAACGATCCGCAGGCCTTGTTGGTTGTCTCCCTCACCGAACTCTCTTTCGTGGTTCGAAACTACGCCTGGCTCGATGTCTGTTTGGAGAAGTTGAGTCGCATCCGCGGGGTTGGCATCCGTTTCCGCGTAATTGACCAGCCGAACGTTAGCTAGCGGCGAGATGAGAGACGCGGATGGTCGCCCAATTCCGGCGGGATCAATGGGTTCTGCCGGATCAACGGGCTCAGATGGAGCGATAGGCTCTGCCGGAGCAATAGGCTCTGCCGGAGCAACGGGCGGCAAGGGAATAAGTTCGCCCTTGGTATCGAGTGGTTGGGGTTGGGAATTGGGAGAAAAGTGCGAATTTTCACGGTGCTCAAGGGCATCGTTTGTGATCGGATTTTTGGCCAGCGGGGCGAGTTCCGGTTGAAAGCGCTGCGGGTCGTGCTCGGGCAGTTCCTGCAGACAATAGCTATAAAGTTTTGGCGCCGGAACCGGTAACGCTGGGTCATCGGGGCAGGAGGCATCGAAGAACCTTGACCTACGGTCGGGATAGACCGAAAACGATGGGGGCAATCGCCATGGCGCATAGCGAGTCTTTCCGTCGAGGACGCTGTACGTCTCGCGGTCTGCGCGCAGTCGATAACGTGTGCGTGAGCAACCAGCGAGGAAAGCGATCACGAGAAGGACAGCCAACCAACGCTTGCCACGCCAAGAACGAAGCACCACATGCCCCCGATTGCCTGGCGCCTAAAGGTGAATGCAAACGATAACTCTTCTCTAATCGGAAGAATCGATACATGAGGATTAGTTTTACGAAACGGGATCAAAGGAGTGCAGGCATGATAGCGTTGCTGTCAG
>CBDUAB010000727.1:0-3346 GCA_965365045.1 uncultured Planctomycetales bacterium | reverse complement strand
GTGGCCCGATGACGCATCCGCCAACGGCCAATCGATCCAACGCCTTTCGCCAACTTATTGGGGAAGCGCTCCGCACGCCTGGGTGGCTTCGTCACCTTCACCCACCGACGTGTCCTTTTCGATCGCAGTGCCTGGGGACGTAACGGGTGACGGAGAAGTGACCGCCGATGACATCGACACGCTGCTCCACGTTGCCGCCGCCGGCACTACGGTCAGCCATTATGACGTGAACAATGACGGCACGGTCGATGACGCCGACGTGCGATTCGTCGTACAAGATATCCTGGGGACGTTCATGGGTGACGTCAACCTGGATGGCCGAGTGGACTCTGGTGATTTGAATTCCGTGGGCATCGCTTGGCGAATTGACAACGCCAGCGGTTGGCGCCAAGGTGACGTTACCGGCGACGGCCACGTCAACTCAGCCGATCTGAATGTCATTGGTTTGAATTGGCAAAGCGGTGTCGCTGTTGCCGCACCAATTCACGGGCGTGTTCCTCGAGCGCCATTGCAGGCCGTGGCGATAGCACCGCGCCATGTGGTAAACGTTCAGCCCATATTGGCGGACAGAGCACTTGTGATCCTCGGTTCCGACGATGGGGAGCAGCGGGAACGACTGATGTCATCGTTGCCGGTTAGTCGGTCGGAGTACGACGACTTTGCTGAAGTACCATTTGCGTTCGATAGGAAGCATCGCATTAGCCCGTTCCACGCCAGGCGAAGAAGCACACGCCTTGAGCTAATCGATATAAGTCGTGAGACCAAAACTGTCCATGATCAGATCGAGGAAATTGATGCCTTGTTCGCCGAAGATCGTTTGCTGTAAATAACCGAAACGTGTCGCTGCAAGTCTTTGTTTTTTGCTTCGTCACAACCGGATCATGTGTCATGCCGCGCGGCGCCGGCCGAAGATACGAAGGCTTCCAGTTGCTCGTATGTCTGGGCTCCTACGACGCCGCGGTCTCCCATGATGAACGTCGGCACGCCAGTGATGCCCAGCGCGCGAGACCGTTGCCAATCGGCATCAACTGCGTTGCGATACTGCCGCTCCACGAGCACCCGCTCTGCTTCCACAGCAGGCAGACCAACTCGCTTAGCAATCTTGATCAGGTTTTCGATCATAGCGAGGTTTACGTTGTCGACGAAGTACGCTTGAAACAGCGCGTCATGAATCTCCTCACCCTCTGGCCGAGTTTCGGCCCACTTGCCAAGTTCTTGTGCCAGGCGGCTATTGTAGGTCATTGTTCGCGTGCCGTACGGCAATCCCTCCTCGGCCATCAAACGCAACATGCGAGTCTGCGCGGCCGGAATGTCGATGTTGCGGCCGGCAAACAACTCATCCAGCGTTAGGCCACCTTCTGGCGTGTCCGGGTGCAATGGGAAGTGTCTGTAAGAGACGTCGATATCGAACATCGATCGCAGCTTATCTACACGCACGGTGCAGAGGTAACACCACGGTCAGACGTAATCTGAGAAGACTTCAAGAGTAATCATGTGATCTCCGTCGGTCTCGTTGAAAGGGACGGAGAAATCGTGGAACCGGCTGCGAGGCGATTATTCAAGTGCGAAATGCCGTCCTGTGTGACGATCGAGATCGTCTGAGCGAGTTCATTTTGTCGCGACCTGGCTGCGCCTACTATCGCACATCGACGGCGAAACGCCCTCGCTGCAAAAATCAATTGTCAAAATGCACTCACGTGCGGTGATTCAGCTGGCCAAGCTACGATTTACTCTGATGTGCGTTCGATCATTAACTCACCCTTATCTGCGTCAAAAACATATTCTTTGCCGGCGGGTAGCTCCGGTAGTGAGATGTTGTTTTCGCGGATGATCTTCGCCATGAATTCGTCGTGGTCCGCCGGCCCTTTTTCGTTGATTGCTTTAAACATCTTCAGCGCTTGAGGGATCTGAATGTCGAACACGGCGCGTTCTCGAATCCGAAAGTACTGTCGTGCCGGTTCAGAGATCAGTCCACCACCGTAGCCTCGCCCTTTTTTACCGGCTCCCGCAGCGGCCTTCTCACGGCTGGATACCGTGTCCGGCGCTCGACTTGCGTCTTCGGCACTGTCCGGTTCGGAAGACGAATTCTTGGATTGTGCACCGTCGGTTGCAGCAACGGTAACGGCCTTTGGTTCTGGCGAGATCTTCGATTCTGAATCAGACTTTCCTTCAGGTTCAGCCTTGGGGGCCGTGTCGGTGTCCGTCGTGGCAATTGGTGTCTGTGCGGGCATCGTAGGTGGTTGTTCGTCAGGCAGCTCCATGGCGTCGCAGCCGACAAGCAATACTGCGGCGGGAAGAAGCAATTGGAATAGACGGGCGTTCTGCATTGGAATCTCCATTGGCAGTGAATGATCTTCAACACTGCCCTTATTCTACGATTTATTCCGCTATTTCGCAGCCGACGTGGTCATTCATGCGGCTAGTTTGGGAATGTCTGTTTGTCGCAACCGTAGTGTAACCCGTCTCTGCGGCCCTCTGCGCTCTTTGCGACCTCTGCGTTCAACCTTCTTTGTGATTGGCCAAATGGTTTCGTTGCGTGTTGCGGCACTAGTCGCCCGCGTTTGGACCGTCCGATCGCAACTCTGGATCGGTGCCGCCCGCCTGCCGAGCGGTTTCCACGTCATCGCGATCCCCAAAAAATACGGCCATCCGCCCGAGACCACTGGGCAGATACATCGCGGCCGAATAGTGGCCCGCATCCCACCAAATAATCTCCGGCTTGCCGATTGCTTCCCAAAGCACGTCGGTGCTGGACCGCGGGATCACTTTGTCGAATTTGGCGTTCATCATGAGGACTTTTCGATCGCGGAGTCGATGGGCATACGTGAGCGGGTCAATCGGACGCAGAACTTCGCGAACCTGGTCCTTGGTAATCCCTTTTCCTTGCCATTCCTTACGGAGCTCGGCCAGCTCCGCGGATTCAAAAAGGACTTGCCCAAAATCACCGCCGGCTAACACCAGGCAGGCTTTTGAGAAGCGTGGTTCGATGGCCGCGGTCATGGCACCCACGATGCCGCCCAAGCTGATGCCGACAATCCCAAGTTGATCTGGATCGATGTTGTCGCGAGTTTCCAACCAAGTAACCGCGCGGCGAATATCCAGCGCGGCTTGTGTCATGCCACGAACCGTTTGCTCAGGATCCTGCGAAATCATGCGCGTCTTTGACTTTTTGTCACGCCGTGGTCCGTAGTACGGCATCTTGACAAATAAGGCGCCGGTGCCGCTTGTGGCCAGAGTGCGGCAGATCACGCGTGAAAGCTCAAAGTCGCCGCCCAGAATATGTAACACAATGACGCCAGGACGCTTACCGCGTCAGAGCCCCAGGCTTCTGCCGCCCACACCGAGT
>CBDUAB010000726.1:0-3347 GCA_965365045.1 uncultured Planctomycetales bacterium | reverse complement strand
AACGCATTACGCTGCTGAGCGCGGCGGAGACTCCTTTGCTTTCGTTCAGCTATTCTGACCGGGGCGACTGGCCACGGCGAGCCGACGGCGCGGGTAGTACGCTGCAGCTGATCGACGTTTTCACCGAATACGGCGATGGTGAGAATTGGCGTGCGAGCCTCGAATACGGAGGCTCGCCCGGCTCGGCGGGGAGTTCACTTCTCGAACACGTCGTCATCAACGAAGCATTGGTCGATGCATCCGACCCCAGCGCGGATCGCATCGAACTGTACAACGCGACACGTGGTCCGATCGACATTAGTGGTTGGTACTTAAGCGATTCTGGTAGTAACCCAACAAAGTTTCGTGTTCCCGACAACACAATTATTCCTTCGTTTAGCTACGCCGTTTTCACGGGCGCTCAGTTGGTGGCTCCCGAGCAAGGGTCCGGATTCGTCATGAACCGTGTTGGAGACAACACGCTGTATCTGCTGAAACCTAGCTCGGACGGACAGGTCGCGTTTTTTGCGGACGAAGTTCAATTTGGCGCTGCGGTGCCGGGCGAGTCTTGGGGACGATGGCCCAGCGGCCAAGGATCGATGTTCCCCATGGTATATCCCACGCTGGACACGACGGCCGGTGACAACAGCGGCGCGCGAGTCGGCCCGGTGGTAATTAGCGAGGTGATGTATCATCCGCGCGACACCGGCGAGACGATCGAGCAAAACGATCTGGAATATGTCGAGATTTATAATCCTACGGATGACACCGTCGATCTGGACGACTGGCAGCTTGCCGGCGGCATCCGTTACGTTTTCGAAGACGATCGCGAACTGGCACCCGACGAGGCACTGCTCGTCGTCCGTTTTGATACGTCGGACGCGGAAATGCTCGAATCATTTCGATTACATTATGGAATCAAGCCATGGGTGGACGTTGTCGGAGGTTACGACGGCAGTTTAAGCAACCAAGGTGATTTCGTGCGGCTGTTGCGTTTTGCGCCAGACATATCGGATTCAGCTGAGGAATCGCTTTTCTTTTGGGAAGACGAAGTCATCTATGACGACCAAGCGCCCTGGCCCGTCACGGCGGACGGATTTGGCTTCTCGCTTCATCGAGCGATGATTGACGGGTGGGGCAACGCGCCGACCAGTTGGGTGGCCTCGCCAACTTCACCGGGTATCGTTGCGCCTCCATCCACGACCGTGGCGATCTCCGAGCTGAATTATCACCCCCATGGTCCGACCGACACGGAGCTGGCCGCCGATCCCTCACTGACGGCGGATGACTTCGAATTCGTGGAACTCATCAATATCTCCGGTGAACAACTTCCGCTGGACGGCATGCACTTCGATCAGGGAGTGACGTACATGTTTTCAGCAACCACATTGGCACCTGCGGAACGTGTGTTGTTGGCCAAAAACCCGACCGCGTTTACTCTGCGATACGGCGCCCAAAGTGTTCGCTTGCTCGGCCCTTACGACGGAGACTTTAGCAATGACGGTGAACGAATTTCGTTGCTAAGCGCCGATGGAACGGCGGAACTGCGGTTCGACTACGATCAGTCCGGGCATTGGCCGGAACGCGCGGACGGGTTTGGCAGTACTCTGGAGATCGTTGACGTTGCGGGCTATTTCAATGATCCGGACAACTGGCGAGCAAGTACGGCATATGGCGGTTCACCCGGCGTGCCCGGGGACAGTGAAGCCGGCAATGTCGCCATTAACGAGGTAGTAGCCCGCGCGTCGGCGGACCAGCAAGAAGCCATCGAATTGTTCAACCGGACGGACCAAGCTATCGACTTAAGCGGCTGGTATCTAACGAATGATCGAAATGATTTGAGCCAATTTCGCATCCCCGCGGGAACAGTTTTGGCGCCCACGGATTTCTTGATCTTCGCCGAGTCGGATCTTGCGGCCAGCGGAATTGTGCTTGATGACAAATCGGGTGAACTGTGGCTGCTTGAGACAACGGGCGACCAAATTGTTCGATTTGTGGATCAAGTGGAATATGGGCCCTCGGCGGCTGGCAAATCACATGGAAGATGGCCCGATGGGCAGGGCGATTTCCTTCCTCTTGTTTCTTCCACGATTGATCCCGCAAATCCTGAAATGGGAACGAACAACCCAGTGCAGGTTGCGGGGTCGTTGGTCATTACCGAATTGAATTATGCTCCCTTTGGCGCCGCTGGGTTCAGCGGGAGTAATTTTGAATTCATTGAACTGCAAAATGCCAGCCCGTATCCGTACGATCTTTCCGGATTACAGTTTACCGATGGAATTGGTTTTGTCTTCGACGAAGGTTCACCCGTGTTGGAGCCGGAGGAATACGTTGTCATTACAAGAAATCCAGAGGCGTTTGCATCGCGATATGGGACCGACGTGCGTGTTGTCGGTCAATATGGCGGTGCCCTTAGCAATGGAGGTGAAGTCTTAATCCTACAGGATGCGTCGGGAGACATCATCGTTGAGTTCGAATACGACGACGCGAACGGCTGGCTCAAGGC
This sequence comes from uncultured Planctomycetales bacterium, assembly GCA_965365045.1. Classification (GTDB taxonomy): domain Bacteria; phylum Planctomycetota; class Planctomycetia; order Pirellulales; family Pirellulaceae; genus CBDUAB01. The sequence continues at coordinate 862 of CBDUAB010000726.1, read as the reverse complement.
ATCCGGCGCGTACGGTCCGTCAGTGGAATTGATCGATCCCTCCGCTGTTCCGCCGCCCGGAACGGCTCGTACGGATTATTTGAGCGATCCAAGTAATTGGCAATTCTCAAGCACCATCGGTGGGACGCCGGGAGAGCCATCCCAGCCGGTCAACGCCAACGTCGTCATAAATGAAGTTGGCATCGACGAATTCGACGGTACGTCTCAGGTCGAGCTATTCAACACAACTGACGAACCAATTGATATCGGTTTATGGCGTTTTGGTGCGTTCGATATCTTCGAATGGGCTTACGAATTTCCGGCTGGTACCACAATTGCACCGCTTGAGTATTACGTGGCATCTGATACGGGACTCCCTGCCGATCTGTTCCGTCGAGGGGGAATCTGGCTGCTCGACACCACGGACGTTGCTGGTGGCGGACGAATCGTGGACGGTCTGGTGCACCAAGATGAGACTAGCGACTCTCTGGTAGGACGCTGGCCCGATGTCGAGGGCCGCTTCGTGCCGATGACCTTTTCCACGATTGGCGAAGAAAACACAAGTCCACGCGTTGGACCGATCATCATTAGCGAACTGCACTACCATTCGACGGAACCGACCGACGTTGACGATCTGGAGTTCGTGGAGATATTTAATCCGACGCCGGCAACCGTTTCGTTATCGGATTGGACAATACAGGGTGGAATCGACTACTGGTTCCCAGGCGACGCGGTATTGGCACCTTTTTCGACGGCGGTGGTCGTATCGTTCAATATAAACAATCCAAACAACGCCGACCGCGTCGAAGCTTTTCGTGCCAACTACGGGCTTGCCGAGACAACCCGTCTTTACGGCGGATATCGTGGTGGTCTCAGTAACGGC
>CBDUAB010000725.1:0-3349 GCA_965365045.1 uncultured Planctomycetales bacterium | reverse complement strand
GCGTCCATTTCGATCGTTGAATCTGAACAGGTCCCCGCGGAGACGAGCGCAATTCGTCCTCATTCGAACCGCTACACAGCCGTTGATGAGGATTATCGCAAACGCCTGGGTACAGGTGAGGAGTCCGTTGAGACCCGATTGGAAGTCTGGACCAAATGGCTCAGTTTGATCGGCCTCCTTGCCGGTGGGGCGGCATTGATTTGGTTTTTTGCACGGCCACCTTCAGCCGACCAAATGTTCATCAACATTCAAGCGGCCGTGGAAAGCGGAATCGACGAGGAGCTGATCGCAAACGAAGATGAAATGCAGAAGTTCTTGCGCGAGTTTCCGGACGAGCCGCGCCGCGAACAAATCACGGATTGGCTTGCCGACGTCAAATTGGCGCTTTTGAACCGCCGTCTCGAGCGAATCTCACGAAGTCCGATTACTCCGCACAACGTCCGACCGATCGAACAGTTACTCGTTAAGGCGATTCGCACCGAGACCAATAACCAGGCCAGCGCTGCTCGACAATTGCAGGGTGTCCTAGCGTTGTTTTCCGCCGGCAAACCATTGAGCGACGAAGACCAGCTCTGTGTAACTTTGGCTCAGCGCCGTCTGCAACAACTCAAACAGGCTGCCAGTGGCAACCAAGAACAGCAGCGGATTCTGGTGGTCGAGCGTCTTAAGATTGCGGCCAAGGTCGCCAGAGACGACCCCAAAACCGCGCGTCAAATACGGCAAGGAATCATCGATCTTTATCAAGAAGACTTGTGGGCACAGGAATACGTCAATGAAGCCCGCCAGTTGCTCGCTGATTAGTGCGGTTTTCCGCAGGTGTGGTTTTCCACAGGCACGCTGTTTTCTCGTGATCTACCGCGTGTGTTGTCGTTATTGCCCCATTCTTGTCTGACCACATCTTTGACCAAGATCTCACGCTGACCTATAGAGGTATGGCAAGTTGCTGTCATAGATGCTCACAGGCGTCACGTTTGTGTCGGAGCATGGACAGCAAATTCCCGCAAAGTCGATGTGGTAAATGCGATTGCCAACGTGGTACGCCCCCCCGACGTCTCATACGTCTAGGCATGCCAACAAGGACGATAGGTTCGAGTCAGGATTGCATGTCTCGAGTTCGTGAGCGATTGATTTCTTGGATTGATGATGAAAAGCACCGAAACACTAGCCACGGTTTATTCGCAGAAGTTGCGTCATGAACGTGAGAAAAGTGATCCATCTAGCAAAGACCATAATGCCGGGGCTGTGACCCGCCATGGCGGTCTCGTCGAGAAAACGGTCAACGGACAGATCCAAAGCACACTCAACACCGAACATGTCGCGCTTCAAAACCGACCGACAACCGAACGCCGCGGGAGTCGCCCAAAGCAAATCATGGTCGACCTTCCTCGACATCGTTTTACCTGGACGGCACCCGCCGCCAAGGAGCTTATCTCGCGGCTCGACAAAATCGCACGCCTGGATTCAACCGCGCTAATCATCGGTGAAAGCGGAACGGGAAAGACCACCGTTGCCCGAATGATTCATCAGCGGAGTCGTCGAAGCGAAAGGCCGTTCGTCGCCGTGGACTGCGCATCATTGCCGAGCGCGCTGATCGACGCCGAGTTGTTCGGCCACGCCCGCGGTTCGTTCACTGGGGCTGTCAGTGATCGACCTGGACGCGCCGAGACCGCTGACGGCGGTACGTTGTTCCTGGATGAGATCGGAGACTTGCCACTGGAATTGCAGCCAAAACTACTGATGTTTCTGCAGGAGCGTATCTTCTACAGGATCGGTGACAATCTGCCGCGGCATGTTGATGTGCGCATAATTGCCGCGACACATCGAGACTTGCGCGATATGTGCCGGAAGGGAAGATTCCGCGAAGACCTTTATTTCCGGCTTAATGTGCTGGGATTGGCTGTGCCACCGCTGCGCGAGCGACCGGACGAAATCAATGACATGGCCGCCGAGATTCTAGATCGAATCCGCCGACAAAGGCATTCGGGTCCGATCGAATTGACTCCTGCCGCTGCTGAAGCGCTGAAACAGTATCCTTGGCCCGGCAACGTCCGTGAACTTGAAAACGTGTTGGAAAATGCTTCTGCTTTTTGTGAGGATCATCAGATTCTTGTTTCGGATTTGAATTTCACGGATTCACCCCATAGCACGCCCGCTCCGTCGTTGGCGGGCAAGGCACTGGCGGCAATCGAGAAACAAGCCATTTTGGAAACCCTACAGCACCGTGATGGGAACAAAGCTCAGGCGGCGCGTGATTTGGGCATCAGCGAAAAGAGCATTTACAACAAATTGCGACGGCACGGATTATTCCCTGGATAGGTCTCATTCGCGTCGAGTTAATAGCGGAAATCGAAACTATGTCGGCATCCAAACAAGCGGCGGCACCACTCATAACACACGTGAATCCAAGTCCAATCGCACATGGGTTGGAAAACAATATTAACAAACTTGAATTGGCGATCGCTCAACTACTCGACGTCGAAAGCGTGGAAAGTACGTCGACCGCCGCCCGGGGATTGTCGTCGTTTGGGAGCCCAATCAAGGATGAGTTACATCGCAGGGTGCCTACTTTGGCGGCGATGCGTGGAATCTGCTCGACTGAGATCGAAGTACGGCATCACGCCCGTAGGTTTGGTCACAGCAAGTATGGCTTCGAACGCTTCCTGCGTGGATTCGGCGACATGCTGACGATCAGCTTTCTCCGCCGTTTTCGTGAACGGCCGTCCCACTTTATGAACGCGACGGCTAGTTTGTATATCGTCGTCGGCGCTGCGTTGGCCATCACCGGAACGATCGCTGGAACCGACACACTTAAGGGCCTCGCACTGCTACTGACGGCTCTGCTTTTGGGTGGCATGTCAGCGGCCACGTTTCTGGTCGGATTGGTAAGCGAATTATGCATTCGTGGACCGTTGACCCCCGGTGAAAGACTTACCCGTGGTTGACGATACTCGGCGCTGAAACATTGCGAGAACCTAAAAACATGATTTGTGATGGTCTGAAAGAATCGCTGAAAATTTGCGTCGTTACGTCCACGTACCCACGAACCGAGGACGACTACGCCGTACCATGGCTACGCGAATCGATCCGACGTTTCGTCGACAGAGGGCACTCCGTTCACGTGTTGGCACCATCATTCGAAGGATTGGGGAACCACGCGATTGACGGTGTTCAAGTGGAACGCTTTCGCTACAGTCCACGCCAATGGGAACGGCTTACTCATGAACAGGGCGCTCCGAATCGCATTCGCAATCCATGGTACCAGTTGCTAGGACTTCCCTATGTCGTCATGGGGTGTAGAGCTGCCCGGCATTTAGCTCGGCAGCATTCGTTTGACGTCGTCCACGCGCAC
>CBDUAB010000724.1:0-3350 GCA_965365045.1 uncultured Planctomycetales bacterium | reverse complement strand
CTCCGCCAATGGAAAACATGCGGATTCTGAGGTCCCGCTCGGCAAGCGGGACCTATCTTTCGGCGACCTTTTCAGCAGCCTCGAGAGACAGAAGGTTAGGTATTCCACGAGGTTACGTCATACCTAGTGTCCCCAACTCGCGTGTCAGACTACCGTTGTTTCGGCAATTACAATGACATCACGAAATCCTAAATCCGGATTCTTACCAGCGGTACGGCCTTGCTCGGTTCAGATAATAGAACGATCGAGGCGGATCAGCGGCTCTGTACCGCTGGTTTGGAACCCAACCCTGTCGGCGAGGCGGAGGTTGCTGTTGCCCGAACGTTGCCGCCCGACTCGGTTGCGATCGGGCGCTCTGATTGGATCGCTGTCGAGCCAAGCTCGCGTTCCGCTGCTGGGCCGCATACTGGTTCGCCTGGGCGGTGTGGGCATCGGCCGCGCGTTCCGCTCTGAACTGGGCGAGCGCGGCCTCCATTTGCTCGGGCGTCATGCCGGTCACATCCGGTAACCCCTCGCGCAATTCTTCGGCTCTCTTCTCGGACAATAGGGACATCCGTCTGGTTATCCAACTACGCGCCTCGAGGGCCTCCTGGCTGAGTAAGATATCAAGCTTGGTGTTCAGCTCTCCTTGAAATTTTTGCAATTCCTGCGCGTTCATCCCTGTGACGCGTGCCCCGATATCACGCTGCAGGTGGTTAACTTCTTCATTCGTGTAGACCTTTTGAACCGACAGCCAGCCCGTCAGGCGCTGCATCACGTTCTGCCATTCGGGGCTCTCCAGAATGGCTGCCTTGTCGGGGTCGCCCGTGGGGTTCCAGTTCGCCGGCTGAATATCGTCAATCGGCGACTCTTGGGCTGGAGTGTCCGGGGCCTTGTCCGCCGACCCTGACTGAGTCTGGCCGTCGCGACCAACGTTGGCACGGTCCGTTGGCGTCTGAGGCCAACCCATGCCGCAGGAAGTCAGAACGGTAAACAAACCGGTTATCGCCGCCAGATTATGTAATTTCAACGGGTGCCAAGACATGGCCACCTCCAGCTATTTGAATCACTAAAGTAAAACGTCAAGGAGCAGTATGAATGGAGTCGGCTCGCCGCACGCGTATTTTCAGATCCGTCGAACTGGTGTCACCAATCCATGCTCCACTGGACTCCAATTGGTAGCCCTTGTCGCTGATTTCCGTATACGAATTGCTCGCCGAAATGACGCGGCCATCGGGCGTCGTTCCCTGAACACGCACGAGCCAACCTTGATTAGTCTCTTCCCAAAAGGTGTCGCAGACAATCCCTTCTGAATCGACGATCCGTCCCGTAATGCCACCTGCACGGGGATCCCAAGCTAGGAGTTGCGTACCGGAAAACACAGCACGACCGTCCTCATGTGCCTCGAATTCCCGCAAAATGGCGCGGCCATTGTCGCTCCATTTCGCGCGGCTGCGGATCGTGAAAGCGTCAGTCTGGCCGATCCACACGCCGATGAGCCAATGCAACCGGTGAAGCGGGTTGAGTTGAGCTTGATCAGGCGCGGCGGACTCTCGTACGCCTGATAGTAGCCATTTACCTCGTTGCCGGACCAAAACCGTCGCGAATCGATTTCGCGACGCCGGATGCATTGAATCCGCGGAGAGCGTAACCGTTCCGTCGGCAAGCGCGACGCCATCGGAAACCAACCGGACCGACGTCACAACGACGGTCATCTTTGGCCGTGAAACGGATTTGACATCTGCTTCGGCTTCTTCATTTAGTAGGTCATGAACGCTGATGGTACGGCCAGTGACGTCGACGAAATCGGCATCCACAGTCCACAGTGAAGCGAGTTGGGTATGGGCACCGGAATTCCAGGCCTCGACATAGCCTAAAATCGCTTGCCGCGCTGCGGTTTCGTCCGCCGAATTATTCTGCGCCGACGCGACCGCCGACACGCTGACAAGAAACATGACTACTCCGACGCGCCTCAGCTTCTTCCACACAGTAATATCTCCAAGTTGCATTGGCTTGAACCACTGGATTCCCTCGTGCAAACTATAGCAGCGCGGGAGCGCGGATGGAATCGTTTGGTGCACGTGCGATCGGTCAATTCAGTAGCTGACCGCATCAATCCAAGCCCGGAAAAGATCGTTTTTTTGTTTCCACTAAACTGCTGAGTCGTTTATACGCATTACTAGTCGCCGCCGTGGGTCGCCGACCTTTGGGTGTTCAAGCCAATCAGCTTGCGTCCGTGGCACGCTGGTCGCGATCAACTTTCCCCGAACAACCTGTTACCCTTATGGCCCATGGTCCTCGCACCAGCACGATCGCGCTTTCGCGGCCGGAATTGAACCCACGGCGTTCGCGGGTGTGGAGCTGAACGAAACGCTGGGAAGCCTAAAGCAGATGATCGAAGAGAACCAACTTGTTAATCAATCACCAGAGATGTTTTGTTTTGGACTGTTGGAGAGATTTGACATTTTGCAGCTTACCGCGCTCGTTGCCCCACGCCCGATTACCGTTCATCAGCCCGACGATCGAGTGAGAGACGAACTGAAGTTGCTCACAACTTGGTATAAGACGCTCGGCGTGGATCACAAACCGCTGTAAAACGAGTCACACGTAATCATTTCGTATTGCGTAGATTGTCGAATATGCGAGAATTCGCACCCCAAATTATGTACAACCCGGTAGCCAACCGTGACCTTTCAACGCAATCTCGACGGGGAAACCGCAAACACGGCGACCCATTTCATCGGACTCCTGCTGAGTTTGGCAGGTGCCGCCGCGATCGTGGCGGCGCGCGATTATGCTGACTTGGGGACGGTGATCGCCTGTGGCGTCTACGCGACGACGTTGGTTATCGTTTACGCTATTTCGACGTTGTCACACGTGGTTCAGCGGCCGAGTGCCAAGCACGTCCTGCGTGTCTGGGATCAAGGAACGATTTATTTGCTGATTGCCGGCACTTATACACCTTTCGTTTGGGCGTACACTTCGTCCAACTACCGCTGGATCGTGTTGGCTGCAATCTGGGTCGTGGGGTTGATCGGATTGTGTTCCAAGATATGCGTTGAGCACCGGGTGATCGAATTCTCGACGTACAGTTACATCCTCTTCGGCTGGCTGCCGGCACTGGCGGTGGTGAGGTCGGTGCCGCTCGTCTCGGCGGCATGGATGGCGATCGGCGGGATTAGCTACACGTTGGGCACACTGTTTCTAATGCTGGATCACCGTCATCGCTATCTCCACGCGATTTGGCACTTGTTTGTTATCGCCGCCAGCGCAAGCCATTATTACGCGATCTACACGTTCATCCTGACCAACTAACGCACTACGAGTCGCTGGGCGAGTCGAGCGTCGGTTCGTTCGCTAATTTGGCGCCC
>CBDUAB010000723.1:0-3351 GCA_965365045.1 uncultured Planctomycetales bacterium | reverse complement strand
CGCCGACGCCCGGTTCCGACTGCAATACGGCTAGTGCCGAAAAAGTCTTAACAAGGCGTACCGCGGAAAGGCCATAACCGGAAAGACCATTTGCCGTTCCACCCGGGTGCACGCTAGTTGGAATCGATCCCGTGTACTGCTGCTGTGCAACTTCGAATTCACCGTCGGCGCCGGCATTTATGTCCGTCCAACGTGCGACAAAGCCTTGGCCTGGCTGGTGGTTCGTACCGGTCCACAGCGCGACCTGGTTATCGGGAAGGCCGGCAGTCACGATTCCTTCGCCGTCACTATGGGCAAGCGTGAAGGACTCCGCGCCGGTGAGCGTGACCAATGTCCAGCGGTTGGTATAAGCAGTGTTACCACGGATGGCAGTCCCGGCAAAATCGTAATCACTTTGTGGATCTAAACCGCTGAAGGTATGCGTGTAACGGTCGTTGACAGTCGCCTGTAGCTCGATTTCCGCGCCGACTCCTAGCGTAAAATCGACGATGTCACCAAAAATGTCATCGGCATCGGTACCTTCGGTCGGAAACTGTGACCAAAGGCCGTAATTGGCACCGACGTCCTCTATGGACAAAGTCACACCCGTGTCCAGTCCCGTGTCAAAGTTTTTTAGCAAGCCAGCGGTCGTGGCGTTGCCGGCATACGATGTGATGTTGGCATGGGTGCGGTTGCCGGCCTTATGATCGTTGTACATAAACACGTCTTCGAGATCGGGCGATAGCGTGATGAACGAATCTGACGCGTCCGCCCATACAGGACCGGCGCCGTTCTCGGCGAAGGCGCGATAGTAATAGGCCGTTTGTACCGACAATCCACCCAGCTCCCAAACGAAAGTACCGTCGTGCGGGCCCAGATCGATCGCGTGATCCCAGTTTCCGGTCGTAACGCCACCGTCATTGTCGCCCCAATACAACGTGACGTTCGGTATGTCGTTGCCAGTTTCGGTCACTTCACCTCCGATGGTTGCAGCGGTCGACGTTACGTTCGCGGGTGCCGTGTTGGATATGTTCGGCAGGCCCAGTGTTAGCGTCGAAAAAGTAGCTGTTAGTGGCGCCCAAGCGACCCCGCCACTGTTTTCCGCCCGAGACGTAAAGAAGTAGTTCGTGTTCGCATCGAGGTTGGCGACCGCGGCGCTGAATAAACCGGCTTGCCCGCCAATGTCCATCGACTGATCCCAATTTGCTACCGTTGTCCCACCGTCGTTGTCGCCGTAGAAAATTGCGACCGTCGGCGATTCGCCACCGCTTTCGACGATTTCGCCCTGCAGCGTGGCCGACAATGCGCCCACGTCCGCGGCGGCCCTGTTTACGACGGCCGGCACCGAAACGTCAAGATCAGCAAGCCAATTAATGGAATTCGCAAACAGTTGCAAACCGTCCGGCGTCAGCGAAGAGAACGTGTTATCCGTGATGGGAAACATCACGCGCCGTCCCGCGGCTGGCGATGCTCCGGAAGCGGGATCAACATCTTGGCCGGCATCAGCAATAAAAATCATCGGATTACCGGCGACCGATCCGCCCGGACCTCCGCCGCTGGTCTTGGTGCCATTAGCCGCTTCGGCAACGGACGTCAATCCGGCAAAGAGCGCGCTGGTGCTCAACGTCTCGCTTCCCGCGGAGGTGAAATCGATCGTGCCTGCGAGTCCCACCGTAATCGGATGATTGCCAACGATCGTCATTTGCGTCGTCGACGTTGATTTGGTCATCGTGTCAGAGCTCAAACCAAATTCGCCGCCGCCGTTGTCCATGACGGCTTCTTCCCAATTCAAAATCGGGACGGCTGAGTTGTGGTATTTGTTACGGTAATTACCCGATCCAGCCGTCGACGACAGAATTAGTAGATCGATGTTGGCGATGTCGGTCGTATTGTTCGCCACCGTTGACTGTTTGTAATCAACGTTGTCGATGCCGTAGTTCGTCTCCAAGAACTGCATCACAGCGCCATCGGCGCCGGCGGTCGGCGTGGGATCTGTGCCGAGGAAAAGAATCTGTGGATCGCCGGCGAGCAAGACACGACGCTCGAGTGATTCCAAGCCGAGATTTGGTCGTCTCGTGTTCTTTCGGTAGCGGCGGAGTATCTTGGGTATTGATCTGGACGGAAGTATTTGGTGGCGTCGCACTGGCTGCATAGAATCGTCAATTCGTACCAAAACCGTTTCCGGCTCTGGCAGAAAGCTCCTGTGTGTCGTCGTGAAGTTATCTATTCACGTCTCAAGATAAGCCAAATACAGTCTTAATGCGAGGGTTTTGACCGTAAAACGGGGCCAATAATCAGAGATTTGGAACCCGTCATCGGGGACTTTAAAGTAGTAGGCCGGACCAAGCGGCGCGGAGAACGTAGCGTTGCTTGTCGCTTTCTTCGCCGCGCTGTTCCGGCATGAACGGCGAGATCGGTGCCGATCGGTCAGTCCCGCCGGAACAGCGCGGCGTGGCAATCGCACTTTAAAAACGACAACTATCGCGCCGCTCGTTCCCGCCTACCTTGATCACGACACATCAATCAGCGGTTTTCCCAAGACTTCCGTCCGCGGCGTGACTCCCAGGCCGGGCGCTGTTGGTGCGCGAAGACGCCCGTCCGCTCGCTGTGGGGCACCCTCGGCAATGCTTACCGTGACGTAACTATTGAAGTCCGTCGCAGTAAACAAGTATTCCGTTGGAGTGCTGTGCGCCAAATGGGCAATCGCCGCGGTCACAATGTCACCGCCCCAAGCGTCTTCGATTGTCATACCGATTCCGAGAGTGACACACAGATCGCGTGCCTGTCTCGCTTTTGTCAATCCTCCGAATTTTCCGATCTTGATATTCACCACATCCATTGCGGCGTCCGCATGACCGCGTAGCAGAGGCTCAAGACCGTCGATCGACTCGTCCATGACGAACGGATGATCAGTACGACGCCGAATCGACAGGCACTCTTCGTACGACAAACAAGGCTGTTCGATGTAGACGTCCACGTCGCGCACGCCGCGGACCACACGAGCGGCTTCGTGCATCAACCAGCCGGTGTTGGCGTCCGCGATCAGCTTGTCACCGACTTGCATCACATTGGCGACGGCGCGAATTCGCTGGATGTCGACATCTGGATCACCGCCGACCTTGAGTTGAAAGCGTCGGTAGCCCTCCGATCGATAGCCGGCGACGTTTTCCGCCATCGTCTCCGGAGCAGCTTGCGAGATCGCCCGATAGAGGACAAAGTCTTCACCGTAGCGTCCGCCTAGGAGATGGCACACGGGTTGACCGGTTGCTTGGCCCAAGATGTCCCAACAGGCCATGTCAATTGGTGACTTGACGTAAGGATGTCAGATCGGAAGAGCACACGTCTGAACTCCAGTCACGCCAATATCTCGTA
>CBDUAB010000722.1:0-3355 GCA_965365045.1 uncultured Planctomycetales bacterium | reverse complement strand
CCTCGACGCGAGCCATTGGATTCAGTCGGACGATCCCGAGATTCAAAAGCTCGCGGCCAGGTTGACGGAGATCGGCGAAAAACCATGGGATGTTGCGATTGCCGCCGAAGCGATGGTTTATCAATACGTACAGCAGCGCAACTTCACGCAGGGAATGGCAACCGCGGCCGACGTCGTCCGATCCGCCGAAGGAGATTGCACGGAGCACGCTGTATTACTCGCGGCGATTTGTCGCGCCCGCAAAATTCCGGCCCGCGTTGCCGTGGGACTTGTTTATACACCGGCCACGCGTAGTTTCGCGTTTCATATGTGGAACGAGGTTTGGATAGTGAATCGCTGGATCGCTCTTGATGCGACGCTGGGTCTTGGTGGCATCGGTGGCGGTCATCTCAAGATTCTTGATTCGGATCTGGCCGACACAGCAAGTATGGTTGATTTGCTGCCTGTCCTTAAGGTGCTTGGCGATCTGGAAATCGAGCTCGTCGAGGTCGGCAAGCCAAGAACTGATTCGCCAGCGGATAGAGCGGATGGTCAAGCCGAAAGGCAACGGTACGACCAAACGGTGTGGTCTGCCGAAGTCGAGGCGCAGCACTACGAACTTCCAATCTCCCGGTTCTGGGATGCCTTAAGAACTTCCGCTAACAAATGGACCGTGTTGACCGCGGCGATTGCTCCCACGATTCGGATCGGTACGATCCTCGCTACCGAAGATTTGGAGCTGGGTATCCGCCGGTATCGATTCGACACGGCAAATCGACAACTGACGGCGAGCGAATGTCGCCAACATCTAATGAAGTTTCAAGCGGAAGGATTCCGCCTCGTCGAATCAGAATGGCACCATTCTCGCTTCGAGCCAAAGGCAGTAAATGGTCCACGATCGGAGTTTAACTTTGTATTACACGTGGAGCGACCGAAGAACAGCTCGCCGTCTGCAAAGGATGAAATGAGAGTCATTGTGCGGGGCGTTCTAGTCATCCAGTGGCAGCGGCCTCGTGATGTCCGAGGAGAACCGACCGCTGTTTCGATGGAAACACGCGACATGGAAATCCTTACACACAACGGACCGCCTCCGTTCCAGCGTGTTTTCACCTATTCGCGTCGGGAAAACGACGTGGCCAGCGCCCATCCGATCATCTTGTATGATTTGGATGGCAACGGTTACGACGAGATCATCATGAGTCGCTGGAACCGTGTTTATGAGAATCGCGGGGGCGGTCTGTTTCACGAGCGACGCCTATTGAGCCACTTCGTGCCGCATTGGGAAACGGGAACTGTCGCCGATTTCTCGGGAGATGGCAGTGCTGATTTTTTCACCGTTAGCAAGCGCGGCAAAGTCATCTTGTTTCGTGGAGACGAGCTTGGCCGTTTCACCGCGCCGGGACAGACCGTTGCCAAACCGCACTTCGTAGCACCCTTGGCGATGTGTATTGGCGATGTCGACGCCGACAACGACCTGGATGTCTGGTTGACTCAATACCGCTTATCGTACCTCGATGGGCATATGCCTTCGCCGTATTACGACGCCAACGATGGTTATCCAGCTTATCTGCTGCTCAACGACGGAAACGGAGAGTTTCGTGACGCGACCGAGGCTGCGGGGCTGACCGCGAAACGCCATCGGCGCACCTATAGCACGTCACTTGTCGATTTGGATGATGATGGCGATCTCGATCTGTTGGTCGTAAGCGATTACGCCGGATTGGATCTTTATGAGAACGATGGTCATGGGCACTTCACCGACGTAACGGATGCCAAAGTTGATGAGAAGCACCTATTTGGCATGTCACATACGTTCGGAGATTACAACCTCGACGGCGAACTTGATTTCTATGTTATTGGCATGAGCAGCACGACGGCACGACGCCTCGACCGTTTGAAATTGGGTAGAGACGATCGCCCCGAAGTGCATCGGATGCGTGCTGCAATGGGTTACGGCAACCGTATGTTCATCTCGGACGGTGAGCGCTACCAAACCCCGACGTTTGCCGCGCAGGTCGCGCGTACGGGCTGGTCGTGGGGCACAACTACATTTGATTTTGATAACGATCAAGATGCCGACGTATATGTCGCCAATGGTTTCCGCAGTGGTGAATCATCGCAAGACTACTGCACCCGATTTTGGTGCCACGATCTGTACACGGGAACATCGAACCCTGATTCGAAGATCAAAGAGGTGCTGGCCCACTCGCTCCGCGATTTGGATGCCGGAAAGATTTCGTGGAATGGCTACGAGCACAACGTTCTGCTCCTGAACCTTGCAGGTCGCGATTTCGTCAACGTTGGGTTTCTGATGGGTGTCAGCTGTGAGTTCGACTCGCGTGCCGTCGTCAGCAATGACCTCGACGGCGATGGGCTATTGGACTTGCTGGTTACCCAGTACGAATACGACGGACGGGGATTCATTCTGGACCTTCATACGTATCGAAACACATTGACCACAAACAACAATTGGATCGGTGTTCGCTTGAGTGAGTCGCAGGCAGGATTCACTCCCGTCGGCACGCGCGTGCGCTTGCGCGCGGGAAGCGTCAACCGAATAGCGCGCGTGGTGACGGGCGACTCGTTTCTGAGTCAGCACGGACATCAGATTCATTTTGGACTGGGGGACGTAACCGAAGTCGACATGATCGAAGTTCGCTGGCCCAATGGCCATGTCCAGCAGATCCGTCGTCCCGAAATCAATCGCTACCATCAAGTAGTGCCGGACGTTGCGCGCTAGATTGATGTAGGATGGATTGGCCAAGTCGTGATTTACCCGTCCATTTCAGGCAATTTTCCAACGACTTGGCAATCCGTCCGCGCACGGGGACGGATTACCCATCCGTGGAAAGCTGACTGGACGAGACAACATTGGCTGCGGATGGGCCAATCCGTCCTACATTTCCCAGTGCAAAATCCTTCAAGGCGTTGCCCTGGACGCGTCGAACGCAGAGGATCGCAGATCCATCGTTCGACGTTTGTTGCGGTCCAGTACGCCGTTTTCCTTGGTACGAGCGTTTGATTTTGAAAAAAACATTGTCGAGGCAGCGGGCAGCTGTTAAACCCAACCGCCGGCGAGTGACGTTCTACTTAAAACTGACTTGTTGGGTTCGGATCCTGATTAACCAAAGGACCTGTCATGAAATTGTGCGGTGGTATGTTCACGTTAGCACTTCTGTTCTGCATTGGCCTGCCGGCCGGAACATTTGCTGCGGAAACTGTATTCGGATTTGATGACGGAACGTTGGAAGGTTGGGAGTACATCAATTCAGAGGGTGATCCTTTTCCCTTTGGCGAAAGCGATGTCGGTTGGATACCGTCCACGGAGGCCATTGACATTGGCGACGGATTCACGATGGTGCCCGCGACGACGGGC
>CBDUAB010000721.1:0-3355 GCA_965365045.1 uncultured Planctomycetales bacterium | reverse complement strand
AACTCGGCGCGCGGCAAAATGCCCCACGTGGGGCAAATCGCGACAAGATCACGGCTCTGGCGTGATCGTATCGCTGTGGTCGCGATTGTCAGATCTTGACGGATAAGTGCCGAATTCAGCGGCCTTTCAGCACTACGGTTACGGTGTGATGCAATTGGCACGCTTGTTGCGTTCCAACGTCACCACGTCGTCTCTATGACGCCACGTATTACCTTCATACTTCACGACAAGGTGGTAATTGCCATGCATTCTTCGACTCAATCTACGTCGCCACGGTTGGCGAGAAAATCCAAGGCCGCGATCGCGCTGATGAGGGGTGGTGTCACCGAACCGACACTTATCGCTCGGGCAGTGGGTTTATCGGTTGAAGAAGTGCGCACCATCGAATCAGCCGATGACCCCCGCGCGCGTTGGTATGCCACTCGAGGATTCGACGATGAATTCACGCATCGACTGCGAGAACAGATCAAATGCCCTCGTTGTGGATGCCGGATCAACCTCGTGCCGTGCGTGAACTGCAAAGTGCATGAGCCACGGCGTCCCTTTACGCCGATGCGATCAAACCCGTCTCCAGCACGCGGTTAATAAGAGAGGAAAGCACGATGGAGTTAGAACTTGCCACGATCGACGACATCATCGATGAGCTTCGCCGCCGAAAGCACCGTTTCCTATTCGTTGGCGTTGCGCAGACCAATCGCCAAGAGTCGGAGGTGACCTATGCGTACCAGAGTCAATCGTACGAAGAACTTCGCTGGATGATCGGCGGATTGCGTCGGCAAGTGATGGATAAATCTGGGCCCAACGAGCCGTATGACTCAGAGCCCTAAACAATCGTTTCGATGTCATTGCTGTTTCGATGTCGTTGCTGTTTCGATGTAATTGCCGTGGAAATGTTTCACGGCAAACCAAAACCAGGCGGGCGGGGCCCGCGTCTAAAAAGGAGATAACCATGCTCAACAATTGTACCCAATCCGAACCCAAAAAAGGCAGACTCGATTCCTGCCGGATGCTTGGCATCACGGCATTTGGCATGGCAGCCATTTCAGCGGTCACGTTCTTAGCTGGACGAAGTGTCGGCGACACGACCGCGGCACAGAAACCGTGGTACACGGTGAAGGAAGCTGCTCCAGCGAACCCAGCTACCGAAAAGCTCAAGGAAACAGGGCGTGCATTCTCCGCCGTGGCGAGCGAAGTGTCACCGGCGGTCGTGTTTGTCAAAGTGGAGTCAACATCGGCACCGCTCGCCCACGGCAATCTTGGGGGCCGTCACCCGGGACTCGACGAAGACATGTTGCGTCGTTTCTTTGGTGACAAACTACCGAAATTCGATCTGCCAGCTCCAAACGCGCCACGGCCGCATATGGGCACTGGCTCAGGTTTTATCGTCAGTGCGGACGGCTACATTGTCACCAACCACCACGTGGTGAAAGATGCTGACCGCATAACGATTCACTTGGCGGACGATCGTGAATTTGACGCCGAACTCGTCGGCTCCGATTCTCACACGGATCTCGCGATTTTGCGGATCGATGCGAAGGATCTTCCCGTCATTCCGCTGGGGGATTCCGACAACCTCAACGTCGGCGAATGGGTGCTGGCCTTTGGCAATCCGTTTGGCCTGTCAGATACCGTGACGTCAGGCATCGTCAGCGCTACGGGTCGTAGCACGGTCGGAATCGCCGATTTCGAGAATTTCATTCAGACCGACGCCGCGATCAATCCTGGCAACTCCGGAGGTCCACTCGTGAATCTGGATGGTGAGGTCGTCGGCATCAACACCGCGATCATCAGCCGCACTGGCGGCAACATGGGTATTGGCTTCGCGATTCCAACGAACATGGCCAAACACATAATCGGTCAACTGATCGAGAATGGCTCGGTCACGCGCGCTCATTTGGGCGTCTTGATCCAAGCGTTGACCGCGGACTTGGCCGGCAACTTTGGCCTGGACGATATTCACGGCGTGCTGATTGGCGATGTGACGGAGGATTCCGCGGCGGCAAAAGCCGGTTTGAAGTCGGGTGACATCATCGTCGAGGTGAACGGCAAAAGGATTGACGAAGTCGGTCATTTTCGCAATCGAATCGCGATGTTGTCTCCGGGAACCGAAGTAACCATGAAGGTTTGGCGAGATAAAGCTTGGAAGGAGTTCGACGTGACGCTGGGCCAGCGTGAAGAGGAACTGCGGGTCGCAACCAGTGCGAAAACGGGCGGTTCGAGCTCCCAATTGGGCATGACGGTCCAGCCATTGACGAAGCCGCTACGGGAAAAGTTTGGTTACCAGGAGGATTCCGGTGTAATCGTT
This sequence comes from uncultured Planctomycetales bacterium, assembly GCA_965365045.1. Classification (GTDB taxonomy): domain Bacteria; phylum Planctomycetota; class Planctomycetia; order Pirellulales; family Pirellulaceae; genus CBDUAB01. The sequence continues at coordinate 1,050 of CBDUAB010000721.1, read as the reverse complement.
TCGGAAGTCCAGCCAAATTCGCCTGCGGCCCGTGCCGGTATCAAGTTGGGCTCGCTGGTTTTAGCGGCGAATCACAAGACGATCGAAGACGTTGATGATCTACGCACGGCGGTTAACGAGGCGGAAGATTCCGTGTTGCTGCTGGTGAAAGACGGAGAGTATTCGCGTTTCGTCGTGATCGACTTGGCATAGCCAGTTGCCCACGTGACTTCTCCTCCGAAGCGGGCCGGGCCTGCGTGGGATTATCCCGCAAATAGCTTCGGCCCGCTTCGAGCTTTCTTTACGACTTACACGTCGGTTGCCATTGTGCGTACCGCCGCGCGGCAACCATTCACTGGCCCAACAGGACATACCTGACAAGAAAACGACCATGCCCATGGCCGTAGCTGATTATCGGGGCAAGAAACCCACCGAATAAGCCGGAAAGGAACCTCACTAATGACACGGCCAAAGCAAGACGCCAGCAAGTCACACGCGCTACATCGGATCAGGGAGGTGCGCATCGCCGAGGGATGCAGCCTAGGCATGGTGGCGCGACGCATGAACAAAGAAGCGTCGATCCTCAGGAATCAAGAACTTGAAAATACGGACTTAACGCTGACGGACCTCTATCGCTGGCAGGCAGCGCTCAACGTTCCCGTCCACGAACTATTGATTGAGCCAGAGCGCACATTGGCGGAACCGATTCGCACGCGAGCCTCAATCATCCGGATGGCGACCACGGCCAAGGCGATCCTCCAGACAAGTACGGTACGAGTCACTCGCTGCTTAGCTCAAGACCTGTTGCATCAACTGATCGATATGATGCCGGAATTAAAAGACCTGCTGCCGGACCTGAATTACCGACGGTCGTGGCGCGAATTGAACACCAGGGGAAACTCACAAAGCTTGGGCCGCACTGCCGAACGCATTATTGATTCAAAATGGATCAACGGCGACCTCGACTAAAGCAGCCGATTGAGTTCCTGGACATACTTGAAAGGCTTACCGATGAAAGTCACCGCGAAACTAGTGGGTGCGTTTGTTTTGGGCATGATTGTTGTCACGGGG
>CBDUAB010000720.1:0-3355 GCA_965365045.1 uncultured Planctomycetales bacterium | reverse complement strand
ACCGAAGGGCGACTTGGATCTTGCAGCAGTGTGAGAAATGCGGGTTAGAGCAACGACTCGCCGAGATCACACGAGCCACGCCTCAATTCGCGTCGGCATTGAGAACCTACCGAGTCGCTCAACGAGAGAACGATCATGCAACAGCCGAGGGTTTGGCCGACTGGCTCGCTGGCCAACCTCACATTGCCGCGACGATCAAACGCAAAGCGGGGATCAAGGGCGATGTTGACCATTTTGCAGCACTTAGTTTCCTACGAGGACTTTTGTTGATCCTTAAGGACTCGGGTTGCTCCGGTCTTGTTCTAGTGTTGGACGAAATCGAGACAATCCAACACGTGCGATCCGATGTTCGAGAAAAGGGCCTCAATGCTCTTCGCCAGCTGATAGATGACCTGGACGGAGGCCGATTTCCCAATTTGTTCGTCGCGATTACTGGCACGCCCGCATTCTATGACGGCCCGCAAGGTATCCAGCGACTGGAACCACTCGCTCAAAGAATGCACGTCGACTTCAGCACTGACGCCAAGTTCGACAGCCCACGAGCAGTGCAACTTCGTTTGGCGAACTTTGACCACGACAAACTTGTCGAGGTTAGCACCAACGTGCGTGATTTGTTCGCCACCGATTGTTCCTCGGCGGAACGAATCCGCCAACATGCTGACGATCAATACATCCACACTTTGGCTCAGGCGATGACGGGAAAACTTGGTGGAAAGGTCGGTATTGCCCCACGACTATTCTTAAAGAAACTCGTCGCCGACATGCCCGACAGAATTGACCAGTTCGAGGACTTCGACCCACGCAAAGACTACAAGCTAACCGCCCAGAGGATTGAGCAGTTGCGGCAGCCGACCGATTGAGTGAAACTGTGTCCAAATCTCTGACGATCGTTTCGCCGGGACAGCCTGGCTGCGGTTCCGCTCGTGCGGCATATCCGAAGTAGAACGAGTTTCACGAAATCCGGCGGCAACTTGATCCCCAAGGTCGCTTCTTAAACGACTTTCTGCGCCGGATCTTCGTAAGCTAGTTCAGGTTCTTAAACCCCTTGCCTTCGGCAACGAGCTTTTCGATCAGAGGCGCGGGCTGCCAAAAATCGCCGCCATCTTGCTGTTGAAATTCTTTCAACGTTGCCAGCACCTTGGGCAAACCGATCGAGTCTGCAAAGTGCATGGGACCACCCCGATACATCGGCCAGCCGTAGCCGTTCACCCAGACCACATCGATGTCGCTGGGCCGCGAACTCATCCCCTCTTCCAAGATCTTGGCGCCCTCGTTGATCATCGGATAGATAGCACGTTGCAGAATCTCCTCGTCACTAAACTCACGTCGTGTGATGCCCTTCTTCTTTGAGAATTCCAGAATCAACTCCTCGACGATGGGCTCGGAGCTCTTGGCACGCGTTTCGGGATCGTAATTGTAGTAGCCCGCGCCGGTCTTCTGGCCGCGCCGATCCATTTCGCAGAGCCGATCACGCAGCGTTTCTCCTTTCGACGTCTTGGCATCCCAGCCGATGTCGAGCCCGGCAAGATCGCTCATCGCGAACGGCCCCATGGGCATCCCAAAGTCATAGATGACGCGATCAACGTCCCAGGGCATGGGGCCTTCGTAGATCATTTTCTGACTTTGAACCCCACGCTGGAAAAGCATGCGATTGCCGATGAAGCCATGGCACACGCCGGAAACGACGGCGACTTTGCCAATGCGCTTTGCCAAGTCCATAATCGTAGCGAGCACTTCCTTGGACGTCTTTTCGGCGCGCACCACCTCGCAGAGCTTCATGATGTTGGCGGGACTGAAGAAGTGCGTGCCCAGCACGAATTCAGGCCTCTTCGTCTGGGCGGCAATCGCGTTGACATCGAGTGCCGAGGTATTGGTCGCGAGAATGGCTCCGTCTTTAACGATGCCATCCAGTTTCTGGAAAACTTCTTTCTTAAGATCGAGGTTTTCGAAGACAGCTTCGATGACGAAGTCGCAATCGGCCAAGTCCTCCAGCGACAGGGATGGTGTGAGGCACGCCATACGTTCATCGACATCGGTAGTCGAGAGGCGTCCGCGCTTCGCCGTACGATCGTAGTTCTTTTTTATGACGCTCAAACCACGATCGAGTGCTTCCCGCGTCGCCTCAACGATCGTGACCGGAATACCTACGTTCAAGAAATTCATCGAGATGCCGCCGCCCATGGTGCCGGCTCCAATAATACCTACCTTGTGAATGGGGATCTTGGGCGTGTCCTTGGGGACGTCCGGGATCTTGTTGGCCTGCCGTTCGGCGAAGAAGTAATAGCGCTGCGCGGCCGACTTTTCACCCGCCATCAGTTTCTTGAATCGCTCGCGCTCTGTCTGGATACACTCGTCGAATGGCTTGGCCATGGAGTCTTCCACACACTGGATGATGGCTTCGGGCGCCTCGAAGCCACGTATCTTGCGTGCGATTGACGAGCGGAACCGGTCGAACAGTTCTGGATCTTTCTTGGCTTCGTCAATCTTGTCGTTGAAGTCGCGTAGCTTGACGAGCGGGCGGTCCTCGGCCACCACCTTCTTAGCCAGCGCGAGACCGCCTTCGAGGAGATCGTCGACGATCTCATCAATGAGACCACAATCCAGGGCAATGTCAGCATTGACCGGCTCGCCGGATGTCATCATTTGAAGTGCTTTCTGAACACCGACAATTCGCGGCAACCGCTGAGTACCGCCCGCGCCGGGCAGCAGCCCCAGCTTTACCTCAGGCAAACCGAATTGCGCGGAATCAACGGCCACGCGGAAGTGGCAGCAGAGCGCGGTTTCCAGCCCTCCCCCCAGGGCTGTGCCATGAATGGTTGAAATGACCGGCTTGGATGCGTTCTCGATGACGTCGTGCACATCGAACAGCCGCTTGCCGGAAGGCGGTTGGCCAAACTCGCGGATATCAGCGCCGGCGATGTAAGTACGACCCTTACAAATAATCAGAATCGCTTTAGCGGAATCGTCGCCGTCCGCCTTCACGACCGCTTCGTGTAATCCATCTCGCACGCTCTCGCTCAACGCGTTCACGGGTGGATTGTCTATGCTGATGACGGCCACTCCATCGTTGACATCCAATTCTACCGTATCGCCAATCTTTACCATGTCGGTATCCCAAAAACAAAAATTCAAATAACAAATTACAAATAACAAACAAATCACAAATTACAATGACCCAATCGGGAGGTGCTTGACCGTTTTACGATTTGGTTATCGAAATTTGTTTGTGGTTTGGTGCTTGTCATTTGTCATTTTGACGTAGTCGGGTACAAAAACAACAGTCCGAGCCTCACGCCTCAGGGAGCCCAACGGTTGTGACCGAGCATTTGACCTATGAACAGGCCGTCGCGGAATT
>CBDUAB010000719.1:0-3357 GCA_965365045.1 uncultured Planctomycetales bacterium | reverse complement strand
CAAGATGGCCATTTCGATGGTATTTATGAATCGCAAAACTTGTTTCCCTCACAACATCGCATAACTCGTTAATGTTGGCCCACTTCATTTTTTGTGCCTTCTTGTGTTTTTTGTGGCAATTAAACAGCAACAAGTGCCGCTCGTAGATCCTTCACTCGCTGTCGCTCCCTCAGGATGGCACGCTGGTCTCTTTCAGGGAAGCGGCGTTGTCCAACTGGTGCCCTTCCTACTCGCACCTTTAGGCTTGGTCGGGAACTAGTCGTTTACATTGTCTGTCGTCAACAGCAAACGCTCCACATACTTGGCCAACACGTCTGTCTCGATGTTGATGTGGCCGCCGAGTTTCAGCTTTCCTAAGGTTGTCACCTCCAGCGTGTGCGGGATCAAGGCGATGCTAAAGCGGTTCGGTTCGATGTCGACCAGTGTCAGGCTCACACCATCGAGTGTAACCGAACCTTTGGAAGCCATATGCCGAGTCCAGTTACCCGGCACGGCAATCCAGAACATGGACCAATCTCCCTCGTCATCACGTTGATCGAGCGTGCCGACACAGTCCACATGACCGGTAACAAAATGTCCGCCGAGCCGACTTCCGACGACAAGTGATCTTTCGAGGTTCACAGGTGAACCGAACGACAAGCGACCGAGATTTGTACGGCTCAGTGTCTCGGCGCCCGCATCGAAGTGCCAACCGGAGCCATTCTTCTCAACGACGGTCAAGCAACAGCCGTTCACGGCTACGCTGTCGCCGATCGCTACGTCATCAGTGATTTCCGTGGCACGGATCGCCAAACGCACACCGGGGCCTCGCGGCTCCCATTGGCTGACTTCACCGAGTGCTTCGACAATTCCCGAGAACATAACGCTAGACCGGATGCGAGGGGCGATTGGTCGTTACGGCCGATAATGACTTGCGTCTTCGTCTACTCTTTCTGACAGACAGCCAGTTCCGTTGCAAGCACAAAGAGGCCCGTTGCAGCCTAGCCAACTGGCGTGAAATCCGGCAAAATACGGGACGTTTCGGAATTCGTGGTTAAGCATAGCCAGACAGGAAAGATCTCACGCATGAGTGCCATTGCCAGTGTTCACGGTCGTCAAATTCTCGATAGTCGCGGCAACCCGACAGTGGAAGTCGAAATCATCCTCACCGATGGTTCATTTGGCCGTGCGGCCGTTCCGAGCGGCGCCAGCACCGGCGCACACGAGGCTTGGGAACTTCGTGACGGCGATGACAAGGTTTATCTCGGCAAAGGCGTCTTGAGGGCCGTCGAACACATTAACATGCAGATTGGCCAAGAATTAGTTGGCTGCGATGCGCTCGATCAGCAGGCGATAGACGCTCGCCTCATTGAGTTGGACGGCAGCGCGAATAAAAAGAACTTGGGCGCCAATGCCCTGTTGGGCGTTTCACTGGCTGTTGCCAAAGCGGCGGCGGAATGCACACAGCAACAGCTCTTTCGGTACTTGGGCGGCGTGGCGGCTCGTCTCTTGCCGGCACCGATGATGAACATTGTCAACGGTGGAGAGCATGCGGACAATTCGGTCGATGTGCAAGAATTCATGGTCATGCCGCTGGGCTTTGACAGATTTGACGAAGCGCTCCGCTGCGGCGTCGAAATCTTTCATAGCCTCAAAAAAGTCCTGCAAAGCAAGAACCTCAATACGGCCGTGGGCGACGAAGGCGGTTTCGCGCCAGATTTGGGCAGCAACGTTGAAGCCCTCGACTTGATCATCCAAGCGATTGAGAAAGCCGGCTACAGGCCCAAAGAACAGGTCTGGATCGCGCTCGATGTCGCGGCAACCGAATTCTATGACGCGAACAAGGGCACGTATCATATCGACGGCCAGGACATCAGTTCGGCCGAGATGGTCGATTTCCTGGCGAATTGGGTCGATAAGTATCCGATTTGCTCCGTCGAAGACGGCTGTAGCGAAGACGATTGGCAAGGTTGGAAACTGCTAACGGACAAGATGGGTGACCGTGTGCAGTTGGTGGGAGACGATCTGTTTGTCACCAACGTGGATCGACTTCAACGTGGCATCGACGAAGGCATCGCCAACAGCATACTCATCAAAGTCAATCAGATTGGTACGCTATCGGAAACAATCGACGCTATCAAGCTGGCCAACACCAATGGTTACAGCTCGGTGACCAGCCATCGCAGTGGCGAGACGGAGGATGCCACGATTGCCGACTTGGCGGTGGCTCTAAACACGGGGCAGATCAAGACCGGTTCGGCGTCGCGCAGCGATCGCATGGCCAAGTACAACCAGTTGCTGCGAATCGAAGAGCTCCTCGGCGGCAGCGCGCTCTACGCTGGACGCCATTTTCCCAAGAACAATGTGGCTGCCGCGCTGAAATAGCGACATATTTGTCAAACTGTTCTACAATCAAACACATGACTCAGGGTGGCAGCACTTCCGCTGATGACCGACCATCCGTCGCCGACTCACCGTGGCTGTGGATTGCCATTTTCATTTGCGGCGCGCTGATCGCGCTGATGTTGATGACGTCAAAATTCCAACAGCGGCAGCTCCAGCTCGAACGCCAATACGAAGCGCGTCAAGCGGCCGGTCAGTCGGTGCGTCATGAAGAAGCAAGCCAGGCGACACACAGCGGTCAGCTAGTCATCACGCTCAAGCCGCTTTTTTACTTTCTGGTGCTTGTCCTACTGGTTCTGTCCGTCGTGTTCTGGAGCGGTCGAATTCGTCGTTATGTAAAGGACGCTGCTAGTGATGGATCGGAGCCATGAGCCTGCTGTTCGAAAACCCCTGGCCAATTCTAGTCACTGGTGTCCTGTTGACCGTGATCTTGACGAGTGGCTTTTTACGCACGGGTCGCATTACGCTGATATGGGCAACCGTCGGTGTGATGGGGCTGACGGTCGCATTGTTTTTTCTCGAGCGTCGTATTGTCACACCGATGGAAGAAGTCGAAATGACGCTTCACCAAATCGCCGCCGAATTGGAAGCCAACAATATCGAAGGCGTCGTTGGCTACATTGCCTCGTCCGCGCCGCAACTTGAAAAAATAGCCCGTTCGCGGTTGCGCGACGTGACCATCGAACAAGTCAAGATCAAACGCAATTTACACATCGAATTGGCGACCCGTCGCGAACCGAATCTTGCCACGGCCCGATTCAACGTCGTCGTCGTCGGTGCTGATAAGGCAGGCACATTGGGGCGGCGGCAGGGTGCTTGGTTTTTCGTCGTCAACTTTCGCAAAGAGCAAGGCGGTTGGCGCGTCGAGTCTTTTGAAGAAAAGGATCCGCGCGCAGGCCTACGGCAGTCGAGCGGGTGATCTTTGGCTACGATTTTTGCTGCCCCTGATTCACGCAGCGGAAGATCCATGGTCAC
>CBDUAB010000718.1:0-3359 GCA_965365045.1 uncultured Planctomycetales bacterium | reverse complement strand
CGAGACGATTGAGTCATTAGATGAAAGTACGTTTCCGCATGACGATAGCATGGCGGGACCAACGCCATGAGCCGGCGGCGCACGTCCATGATGAAAGCGGGCTTCACTCTTGTCGAGGTCATCATCTCGGCAAGTCTCGGGGCCGTACTAATGGTGGGGTTGTGGACCGTCTTTGACATCTTCTCCGCCTTGCAGGAACGAGCAGACAGGCAGTCCACGCGGGCGCAATTGACGCGAGGTCTGCTACATCAGCTGCAGGACGATCTAAATCAAGTCCAAACGCGACCTGTCAGAACTTCGCATCCGAGCAGCGATCATGGCTTGATGCCCGCCAGGACTCAGCGAACATCTTCCAACTTGTACGAGCGCTCTCCGAAGCCGTCGGATCACCAAGGACGTTCGGATTTCGACGGGCTCGAAGACCCATCGTACCGGGCCCAGATCTCGTCTCAGAGCGAGACGGGCGACCTCAATGCGATCCGAAATGAGTCGGCCACCGACTATGCGGCCAAACCGATCGCATTCTTCGGCAGCCCGTCGTGGCTAATTATGGATCTCACACAATTGTTCGACGGCACGAAACCAGAAACGGCTAACTCCGTAGCCCAATTGACGGGCAATCCAGAAACTGTTTTGCCGATGCGAAGAGTGATTTATCATTTCATCGCACCAGAGTTCGCAATCCTCAACGGCTCGACTGACAGTGGATTGACTCGCTGGGAATTATCGAATCCGCCGACGCAAATTAGAGAATTGATCGAAGAGCTTGATCGGGGCGAATGGGGTACGCCGAACAGCATGGTCTGGCAAACGACAGATTTCTCAACGGCAATCGTCGATGTTGGTGAACAATCACCACTCACCTCAACCCACGAATTGGTCGATCGGGAACAAGTTCCGGAAATCAAGCGGTTTCTGTTTCGCTACTTTGACGGGGCAAACTGGCGGACCACTTGGGATAGCCGGCGCGATGGATCAATTCCGCTCGCCGTGGAGTGCCTATTAGTTTGGCGTGACGGCCGTGAGAAGAACGCTGTCGCAACCGACGTCGAAACGTTTGAGCCCACCGAGATTAGGGAGGAGCTCGAAGAAATAAGCCTCTCGAGCGTCTGGGAAAGATTGGGCCAGCAAGGCTATACGGCAACCTCGACACGGCTTCCGAAAGGTTTTGGTCGGTATGTCTTTTGCCTTCCCGCTGGCTTGCCGTCGCAGCGACACCTTTCAAATACAGCGGCTATCAGTTTGGGGCAACTTTGAAAATGGCAAGACAACACCCACAGTCAGGCACCCGATTCAGAAGCGTCGGGCTCAGACGCGCAAAGCGACGGGGAGTTATCCTGTTCGTCGTCACCATCGTGATTGCCATGGCAAGCCTGGCCGCATACGGATTCGTCTTCACGATGCAGGGAGAAAACAAGGCAGCCCACGCGTCCGCCGACCAGCTCCAAGTCGCGCAAGTGGCAGCCAGTGGCGAAGAATTCATGGCTGCCTGGCTGCAAGCGTCGCGGGAGGCACGACGGCTCGATACGCAGATGTATGGCGACGCGCTGTTCGCCCAACCGGTCACCGAACCTTACCAGATGGAGGATGCCACGTTCGCGGGCCATTTTCATATCGTCACCGAGCACATGCAAGCTGACGAGTTTCCGGCAGAGAGCTTCACTCTCAACGATTCAACAGTGGCGCGTCAGCCTTTTCGATATGGCTTTGTCAACGAGTCGACGAAACTCCATCTACAAACACTGCTGGCGTGGGACGAGCAATGGCCAGGATCGGGCCGCAATGCCCTGCTGCAAATGCCCGGTATGACGGAGTCGATCGCGGATGCGATTCTGGATTGGATCGACAGCGACGACACGTCACGAGAGTTCGGCGCGGAAAGTGAATACTATCTATCGCTACCGCGGCCTTATACGCCCACAAATGCCGTGCCGGCGTCACTGGAGGATCTCTTGCGTGTGCGCGGCGTAACTCACGGATTGCTATTGGATGGCGACCGCAATGTGCTTCCACCAATTCCCAATAACGTCACTGCAGGGTCCACTCAAACGTTGCCCTTCGCTGATGAGCCACACTCTCCTTGGCAAGACTTTCTGACTGTCCACAGCGCCGAACGGAATGAGACGTTCGACGGACAATCGCGCATTAACGTCAACGACGAAGATCTCGTGTCGTTGCATCGAACGCTGACAGCGGAGCTTTCGACGGAACTTGCCCAATTCATCATCCTCTATCGACAATACGGTCCGGCCGCCGCCGATGACGACGAAAGTGAGATAGAACAAGTAACGCAGGTTCCTCTGGACTTGAGCAAACCCGCTTCGTACCAGCTCGCATCGCTGGCTGAGCTAGTAAATGCAACGGTGATTGTGCCGTCTTCAGCCGACGACGTATCCGGAGAGGACGATGATGATGACAAGAAACTTTTTGCTAGTCCCCTCTCGACTGGATCAGCTTCGGCAGGTCAAATCGACAAGTGGCTTGATCAACTGACCGTGCGGAAAGAAGAGACAATCGTCGGTCGGCTGAACGTTTTTGCCGCACGCCCCGAAATCCTCTATGGCCTTCCTTTGCCAAATCCAGCCATCGCCACGCAGATCCTCGCTCATGGCCAGCAAGAAAACAACAACCGTGAAACGATTTCGTCAAATGGCGAAACACCGGGCCTTAGTTGGTTGCTCGCCGAAGGCATCGTCGATATCGACGAATTTCGACAATTGGCACCGTACTTGACGACAGGTGGTGACGTTGTCCGCTTTCAGATCATGGCCACACACGGCAAAACGCGCCTATATCATCGCTCCGAGGTTGTCCTTGATGGTACGGTCAAGAACACACAACGGGTTTACTTTCGTGACTTACGCCGACTTGGCACGCCTGAGTTATTTGACATGTTCAATCGCAATATCGCTCAGTTAAACCAAGCGTCAATCATTCCCATTCAGGAAACGAAGCAGTAGCTTGCGTCTTCCGCTTGAAAGATCACGCGTCACGGGCATGTAGAGCGGCGATTCGAATTCTTCCGGACTCGTGAAGCCTTCGACCGCGTTGGCATTGCCGCGAATAGCCTGTTCGTCTCCCAGACTGAACACGCCCGCCGACATACCACGGTACACCAGGTCGAACGGCCGAAGCACCTGCTCGTACACCAGGTCCCAGGTCACCTGATCGTCCGCAACGTCGTCCAGATCATCATTGGACGCCAAAACACGAACCGATGCATAGCCCGTCGTAGGACTCGGATTGCTGGGAACCGGCGGAGGCTGCTGGCCTGCTTCGAAGGGAGCAAAGAGAACCAGCACGTTGCCGGGCTGGACCGCTCGCACACGGACCTGAGCCGTGCCGTCATCCGCGACGTC
>CBDUAB010000717.1:0-3364 GCA_965365045.1 uncultured Planctomycetales bacterium | reverse complement strand
ATGAGTTCGTGTTCAAGTAGAAAACGAGCGAATGGGCCACCGCCGCACAGACTTTACGTCAACAATTCCGCAGCGTGCTTTGCGCGGCACTCGGCAACAATGGCTTGGCAGATCGCATCGGCTTCGTCGCCGGTGAGCGTGCGCTGTGGCTTGCGGAAAGTCATGGAAAAAAGCAAACGCTTCTTGCCCACACCGTCACGTTCTGGATCGCGATAGGTCTCGCGATAGTCAATTGATTCCAGCGCCTTATCGCTGGCGGAGCGAACGGTCGCTGATAGCTCCGCCCAGCGAAGCGATTCGGAGACGATCAGATTTAGGTCCCGCACAATCGCCGGATGCGCGCTGTGCGGGGTGTATTGAGGAATGAGATTGGCCAATTCGCAGAAGGGTTCGATGCGCAGTTCGGCAACAGTTGTCGGTCCGCGGAGGTCGAACTGCAGGCAGCCTTCCGCAGAAAGTGTACCCAGCACACCCAGTTCGCGTTTGGCGACACCGAGGCGGCATGCTTTGCCGCTGGCGAAGAGCGGATCGTGGAAATCGCTGCAGTCCAATTCGAGTTGAGGATCGACAACGTTTAGCAGCTTTTCGATGATGCCCTTGACATAGAAAAAATCTTGGCCGCTGGTGATTCCGAGCATCAGCGGCTCCGCTGGCATTTGACCCGGGCGCGGTAGGTAGACTTTGGCCGTCTCGAACAATTCAATCACGTCGTTGGAAAGTGATTCGTTTAGCCGGCGAACACCCAACAAGCTAGGTACGAGCGACCGTCGCAAATACTCTGCTCCGCGCAGCATGGGCAGCAAGCTTTTCAGCGATTCTTCCCGCGTCCAAGGACTAAATGCGTCCGACCAATCTTGGTTGACAACGCTAGCCGTGACCGCTTCGTCAAAACCGGCCGCCGTCAGTACGGTGCGCACTTTGGCCATGACACGGTCGGCGTCCGGACGATGGGAAACGGTCATGGCAACCTGCTTGTCCTCCGGAATCTGCTCATAGCCATGAATCCGGGCGACTTCTTCGATCAGATCAATCTCGCGAGACAGATCTCGCCGCCAACTCGGCGCGCGAAGCTCAATTGTTTCCTTGTTGCGGGACAACTCCGTGAGACCAAGAGATGCGAGGATCCTGCAGGCTTCGTCTGGATCGACTTCAATGCCCAGCACGCGGGCAACTTGCGCGAAGCGAAACACGATCTTTGCCCGTTCTGGACGGGCGCGGCCCACGACGTCGACGACGCCAGATGCTAATTCTCCGCCAGCCAAATCCAGGATCATTTCGCAGCAGCGACGACTAGCCCAATCGATGCCCTCCGGATCGACGCCGCGCTCGAAACGATACGACGAATCGCTACCTAGATTCAGACGGCGGGCCGTATTGCGCACCGAAAGCTGATCAAAGTCGGCCGTCTCAATGAGTACGTCCGTGGTGTTGGCGGAAATCTCGCTGTCCGCGCCGCCCATCACGCCGCCGATCGCCACGCTACGCTCGGCATCGGTAATGACACACATGCCAGGCTCCAGCACGTACTTCTGATGATTGATCGCCTCGAACTCTTCTCCCTGTTCTGCTTCGCGCACGATGATCTCGCGACCACTCAATTTAGCTAGATCAAACGTATGAAGCGGCTGGCCGCATTCCATCAGGACGTAGTTCGTGATGTCAACGATGTTGTTGACACTTGCTACGTTGACCGCCGCCAACCGTTTTGCCAGCCAAGCGGGACTTTCCTTGATTTTTACGCCCCGTATCACACGTGCCGTGTAGCGTGGGCAAAGCTCGGGACAGTCGATTCGCACGCGGACAAGCTCGCCGACCGGTGACGAGGATTCCCGCGGCTGCGGATTGGGGCGACAAAGTTCTTCTTGGCAAAGCACTCCGATTTCGCGGGCAACACCGATGTGTCCCAAGCAGTCGGGGCGATTGCTGGTCACTTCCAAATCGAGCACCGTATCACCGTCAACCTGCGTGGCGCCTTCGTGATTCAAACCGGACATTGATAGCCGCTGTGCGAGCTGATCCGGTGTCAGAGGAAGGTTTACGTATTCTTTGAGCCAGTCCCAGGAAACAAGCATTGTCGTATTGAGTGTTTAGTGCTTAGAACTGTGACAAAAACCGTACATCGTTGCGATAAAACTCTCGAATATCCGTAATGTTATGGCGCCGCATGCAAAGACGTTCCACACCCAGGCCAAAGGCGAAACCAATGAATTCTTCGGGATCATAATCGATGGCACGCAGTACGTTCGGGTCGACCATGCCGGCGCCGCCGAATTCAACCCAACTGTCATTCCAATGGTAATCCGCTTCGACACTTGGCTCGGTAAACGGAAAAAACGAAGGTCGGAACCGCACATCCACTTCGCTCCCCAAGTAATTGCTGGCGAACATGCGCAGAACGGTTTTCAGGTCCGCCATCGTAACGTTGCGGTCGATCCAAAGACCCTCCATTTGATGGAACATTGGATAGTGGGTGGCGTCGGCCGTGTCAGGTCGATAAACACGGCCGAGCGAAATGATCCGTACCGGCGGCGAAGTTTTTTCCATAACTCGGATCTGCACAGTGCTGGTTTGACTGCGAAGCAACAGCGTGCCAGACTCACTAGCCTCGCCGCTTTTTTGCGCCGTCGCCAAATAGAAATTATCGAGCGGATCGCGAGCGGGATGTTCGCGGGGGATATTGAGCGCTTCGAAGTTATATCGCTCGTCCTCGATTTCTGGTCCTTCGGCCGGCGTAAAGCCCAAGCGGCCCATGATGTCCTTAAGTTCTTCGATGGTTTGTGTGATCGGATGTAAGCGCCCAACTCGCAGGTGTGTACCGGGCAAGGTTGGATCGAATGCTGCTTCTGACGTGGCCGGGGAAGAAGACGATGCAAGCCGCCGCTGAGCAGCATCAAAGGCTGTCTGCAGCTCGTTCTTGACTTCGTTAAACCGCATGCCGGCGGCCCGTTTGTCGGCAGCGTCCACCTTGCCCATTCCGCGCTGGGCCGTTTTGAGCTTGCCGCTTTTGGCACCCAGAAACGCCACTCGGGAATCTTCGAGTGCCGTTTCATCGGCGGCCGCGTCGAAAGCAACGACCGCCTCGGCGACAAGCGCGTCGAGCTGACTGAGGAATTCAGAAAGTGCCATGACAGAGTCCCAAAATGCAAGCAAGCCGCCTTGACTAGCGGTGGCTGTTTCTTCACGCAACTGAAAACGCCTGCACCGGCTTTGTCAGAATGACAGCGTTCACGTCCCAAGCTTGCGAATGGACGATTGAATTAGGCGGCGAGCGCGTTTTTGGCTTCGGTAACGATTTGATCGAAACCATCCGGATCGTGAATTGCCAGCTCCGACAACATGCGACGATCAAGCTCGATGCCAGCCT
>CBDUAB010000716.1:0-3375 GCA_965365045.1 uncultured Planctomycetales bacterium | reverse complement strand
GCCGTTTGTATATGCCCATTCGTCGCTAATATCGCCGCCAGTCGGGAAACTAAAATTGACAGCCGTCGAACCGGTCATGTCTACGCTACCGCCGGCAATTGCCAAACCACTGGGCAGGTTGAATCCCAATCCCGTTATCATGAGGCCGGCGTCCGTTCCCGGATTGGCCGATGAAGTGTTTGTAATCATGACCGTGAGGTCTTGGCCCAAGATCGTCATGTCCACTTCAGCGGAGAGCACGGATACGTCTTCACCACCGTTGTAAAGTGTCTCATCGACCGACATCAACGCGCCAGACAAGTTGGACACCAATCCGACCGACGCCAAAGTCATTACTGCACAAGCACGAAAGAACATTGCAAGTTTCCTCATCAAAGCCACGGTGTTGAATCAAGAAAGTAATCGAAATTTCCTCATTACCTCATGCTGCTTAGACTCGCGCAGATATCCAGATTTATTTCTTGGATCTGCAGGAATTGGCAGGTGTAAGAAGCGGTTTGGGCAGGGGAGAAGAAAGAAAGAGATTAGAACGGCACGGCCGGTCTTGTCGGTTGATTGGGCGGCGCGGGTAGTAGCTTCGCGAAACTGACAGACGTCGATCAGCGCGTCATCGAACTTGCCGCCTCATGCCTCACTTCACATCGCGACGATTCTGTCGTGTCGCGGCGCGAGCCGGCCCGTCCTCGCGTTTACTGCGATCAAACAGCAAGTACCCGGACCAAAAGAACGGGTGCTCCGCCGTGATTTCAACTTCGGCCGCCCCGTAGTTGACGCGTGGTTCTAACTCGGCGTCCACGCCTGTTTTGCGAACCATCAGCACGGCCCGTTGCCACGCTTGTGCTGGTGGCAAATCCTGCCGTTCCTGTAGGTACTCTCGCAACATCGAGAAACTCGTCTGACCACCGGTTCTCCAGCGGCTTAGCAACACCGTCTTGGCCCCAGTGGCCATCAGGCCTGTGCTGGCCAGGAACAGTGCCGTGCCATCGTCCGCCTGTCGCAGGCCGTCTTCGGCGGCTGTATGGAATCCCGGCAACAAGACTTCTTGGGGTCCACCCCAAGGCAGTTGCATCCAACGCTGCAATTGGCTGTCGGCAGCCGTCTTGTCCGTTTTGGCGGGCGACCACTCATGATTCGATTGGCGACGATTGTCGAGATCGTCCAGCACGACCAGGCGATCCCATGTGGCCCTCAGGATGCCCGACGCGGCCGGTAAGTGATTTGGCAATGCCTCCAATCCCGGCAATGTGTCCATCCACTCATTGAATTGGTCTTGAGTCGCTTGCGGGTCCCGCGGGAACAGTCTGCCCACCAATACTGGGGTGGCGCGGCGGCGCGGCTCGGGTCGCGGGTCCGCCAAGCTCAATGCGGCGGTCGGTACGTAACTCACTTTGATTTTCGAGATTAGCGGCATTGTTTCGTTGTTGCCGCCATTTCTGCCAGCGGGGATGGGCAGCAGTTCAAACGGGACGTGCCACACGATATCGTCCGGAACGACGACGAGCCGCTCGAAGCGATTCCAAAACCCGAACTGTTGTCGTTGAATCAACTGATCTCGTAGCTTTTCGGCCAGTGGCTGCCAATCGGTCCGCTCAAGCTGATCAGCTTTCACGGCTGCATTTTCATCGTGATTGCCGATCGCCCTTAACATTTTAGAAAGCGTTTGTTTGATTTGCGCCGGCGTGCCAACTTGCCAATTTGCGTATTTATCCGCGGACAGCATGAACGCATGAAGTTCACGGCCTGATTTGACGTAGATCAACAGCAATTCTTCGGGCCGCAGCGTCTCCTGAATCTGCGCGGTCGTGGCGAAGGGAGGAAAGAGCAATGGGCACGGTTCGCGCCGCAGTGCCAGGATTCCTAGCATCTCCTCTTGTTGCTGGCTAACGTCGGCCAACTTTTTGGCCACATCGGCCGCTTTACGTTGCTGCGCTGCGTCACCGTCCCCGAGTGGGATTTGTTTCAGTTCCGTGCGGAGTTTCCGTGAGCGTTCGTTCAGCTTTTGAAAACCTGGCGATCGAGACAAGAGGTCGTTTCGCCTCAGTCGCGCATCGTCATCGAGTAATTCGTCAGGCGCAGCCAACAACCAACGGAGCGATAACATGCGACCGCCCAGTGGCAAACTGCTGTAAAACTTGTGGCGCCGCATCTGGTCGCCAATTTCGATGGCCTTCTGAATGTCTTGTCGAGACAGCACGGCATGAAACCAGTTCTCAAATGACGGTCTGCGGTCCGTGGTTAACAGCGCTAGCGCTTCCAAGGCATCGTTGGACCAGTCCGCGTCGGTGGGATCGGCCAGTAGCTGGTCGTATAACATGGCGGCAATGCGGTCTGTAAACGCGCCACTTTGGTACAACCGGTCGACCATGGCCAAGCGGAACAGGCCGAGCGACGTCCCACGCTGAAGTTCAAGCGCCGATGTGAGCGCCGTTTCGCTTTCGTCGAATCGGCCTCTCTGCCCGGAGGTGGCAGCGGTCAAGAATCGACTGCGCGCTAACATGCGAGGATTGCGCGCCGCGCGGCGCTTGAGCAACTTTTGAGATTGTGCGAGCATCGTCACGGCGTCATCGATCTTTCCCACGTGCGCCAAATTGTCCGCTGCCAAACGAAAGAGCGAGCTTTGCACAAAGCGATTACGTTCGCGAGTAGCCCAGGCAGCGGCCGGAGCCAAGGCAGGGTAGGGCTCGCCGCTACCTGTCGCGACGTGAAGGTTGCTGGCCAAGCGAAATGCTTCTTCGATTTCCAACGTCTGCGAAAACTGCGCCGCCGCCAAAGTGGCCTCGAAGAAATAATCGGCGGCCTGCTTGGCATTGCCCTGAGCCACGGCGATTTTGCCAAGTTCGATCAGGGCCGTCGCGGTCAACGGATGGTCGTACTGGCCGGCGATCACGACCGCCTTTTGCAGCGTGCGCGTGGCTTCGTCAAACCGCTCGGCGCCGGCCTGGGCCAGGCCTCGCTGAACGTTTACCCATGCTTGTGACCAATGGTTGGCCGGAGCAATCCGGCCTTCAAGCCTATCGACCAACTGTGGCGTCAATGCGTCATGCCGGCAAATCGGCCCCAGTAGTTCCATTCGCCGTCGCAGCGCCAGTGCCGTACAGCGCACGATTTCATGGACATTAACCGGAATAAGCTCTGGAGCGACGACAACGCCTCCCTGTTGAATCACTCGAGCGTTGTCCAGACGGCCGCGGAGAAACTGCATGTTGTTGGGAAATTGTCCCAGTTGTGACGCACGCTTGCTTGGTCCCCACGCAATGCGGCGGCGGACTGCATTTTGAGCTGGACGAATCCCCGTCGGAAACTTGACGCGCCGCATCCAATCGCTGTGCACTAGATAAAGCTGCAGCGCCGCATCATAGTTCTCCAATGCATGGC
>CBDUAB010000715.1:0-3379 GCA_965365045.1 uncultured Planctomycetales bacterium | reverse complement strand
ACCACCGAGATCTACACTCTTTCCCTACACGACGCTCTTCCGATCTCTGGTTGGGATCATTGAAATCCAAGTCGACTTCTTCGCCGTCCAGGTACATGGCCATACCGTCATCCGCCAGAAACTCGAGCACAAACGGGCCGTTCTGCGGGACGCCGGCCGGTCTTGTGAAATTCTCACCGCGCAAATAGATGGTATATCGTTCGCCAGAAGCCGGAGTGCCCATATCCGTGGCAAAACCCGGTGGTGTCAGGTTGTTAAATGCAGTGATTGCTCCATAGCCAATCGGCGAGGGTACTGGGCCCGTCCAACTAAGCGTTACGGGACCGCCGTCGTCGACGGTCAAATCGGCCTCGTTGTAGTTCGGCAAGAACCATTCGAAGTCAAAATCGATACCCTCTTGATTATTAAAGGGATCTTGGTTCAAGTTCTGCGGATTCAGATACGTCCAACTCGACCCGAAATCGATAACATTATTATCCGGCGTTGGAACAGCAGCCTGTAGTAGGCCGCCGTTGAGGATGAGCACGAGTGCCGCCAGCCCGGCGAACGGCGCCATGACTCGGGAAACCCGTTTCATCTTGTTGTCCGATCGACGGATGAGACCAAAAGCAAAACCTCCGCACAGCAGCAACAGAATGCCTGCTGGTTCGGGAACGACTGCCAGGCTTCCAGCCACATAAAGATTTGACGTGTCCCATTGCAGATCATCCGCCAGCCCTGGCAAACTCATCGAGTCAAATGACCCGGTCGCCGAACTGAAGTTAAGGATGTCAAACTCGTCCCCAAGAGACGGTTCGAAATCACCGAGCAATGAGACGCTCAACGCACCACCAAATTCGGCGGAGCCTTGAATATCGAGTAGGTCGTAATCGCCAATGCCAGCCAAATCGATCGCGAGAACGCCGTCACCGCTTTGGATAAAGTTTCCGATGACCGACAACACGCCGACGTCGTCACCTGGAGAAAGTACGGCACCACTGTTGATCAGATCACCACCGACCGAACCGCCACCTGTCATGGCGCCGGCGGCTGCGTTCACCGTCACATTGATCATGGCTCCGTTAACGCTTGCTGTACCCGCACCCGCAATGTTAATCGAGTTACCGTTACCATTGACGTCGTTGTTGAATTCGAAACTTGAACCGGCGGCAGTGGTGATATCCACTGAGTTCATCAAAGCCACCTTGGCTTGGATTTCGTGATCACCTTGGGCGACGTCAATCGTGGCGTTGCTGCCGTCGGACGTTGCGAAATTAAACGTTCCGTGGCCAGCAACCGCGTACGTGCTTGAATTGTCAAATTCGAGTGTGCCCAACGTCACGTCATCATTGGACCAGACGGTCGCGCTGCGCGTGGGAATCTGTGCCAAGGTGGCTGTCGCGCCGGCTCCATTGGGAATCGTTCCAGCCGCCCAAAAGGTGGCAGTCCCGTCGGACTGCGTATCATCCCATTCACCGCTATAGAACCCACCGTTGTTGTCGGGATCGCCCGTCCATTCATTATCGACGTTCTGGAAGAAGCGAAAATCAAACCGCGAATCGGAAGAGTTCGTCGAAGCCTGATGGGTTTCAACACCGATTACGTGTGGGCCTGTCGGAAGCGTTACAATGGAAGCTAATATTTCGGAATAGATGAAGCCCTCGGCACTTCCCTGTGGGGGTCCGTTCGTGACGGTCGAACGATCGCGGTAACCAGGCGCCGTGCCAAACCTTGGGTCGTTGGGATCCGCAACATCGTAATCGTTATTGTTCGAATCACGACAGCAGCTCATCATCGAAGACACGGGTTCACCATCAAGATAAACGACGGCCCCATCGTCCACGATTAGCGACATCGTAAGATTTACGAATTCTTGACCGGTCGTAAATTCGTGCCGAAAATACTGTGTGACGTTACGATTGTTTGCCGCGGGCTGCGGAAATTCCGTGCCATACGTGACATTGGCGTCCCCTTGGCCAAACAGAGCGAAACCAGATTGCCAAGGCGCGCTACGGCCGTCGTCAAACGTGAGCGTTGTCGTCTGAAAACCGACAGAAGACCAATTAGAAAAATCAACGTTGTTTGCCGTGATTGGGTCCGCGGGCAAAAAAGTGCCCGTGCCATCATCGAGCGAAGTGAATAAATAATCCCAATTTGAAAGCCATGGAATGATGTCAACTTGTTGTGCAACAGCCACAGTCGACATCCCAATGATCGCTGTTAGAGAGACAGCGAGATAAGCCGAGCTCTTGATGAGTCGCTTCATTTGCAAAACTCCTTCCATTAGCACCCTCGATTTGATTGTCCTGCTATCGCGCGGCTCAACCAGGACACACCCCGCGTGCCACGCATATGACCACTAAAACTGCGATATCTCCTTCTACCGTAACAACGGTATGAATCCGATGCAACATTTTCGCCGGAAAAACCCGAAAATCGTCAGAATAGACGTTTCCGACTCGTTTCTCGGCACAATGCCAACCGCGAAGGAGAGGAGCGATTGTCACCGCCTCTTGACACATTTGCAAGTAGCAAAATCCACTTTATACGACTAATCCTCATGCTAGGCCCATGACGGATGCTTTTCGGCATCGTTCGATGTTGAAAAGTTGCCACATGTTGCCAAAACGCATGCTACGTTTTCACAGCGTGTCTTGACCGCGCGCATTTCTGGACGGACCAGAATCTGGAATGCGGGCAGTAACTTGTGCGCAGTGCGGAGTACACACGGAAGCGGGTCTCGTGCTGCCGGAATCCCCGGAAATCTTGTGATTCGCCGCCAGCGCATACACGCCGCCCAACATGCCCTGCTGCTCGCCGTATGCGTGTTCGTACAAATGGGTTGCGCCAATCTGCGCTTGCCGGCAATCGACCCCTATGGCCGAAGAGTCTTTCTGCCCCGACCGGCGTACACCACGGTCAACCCTCGGCCAGGCAGGATCCTCCCAGAACCGGCTTTCTCCGCCCCTCCGCCACCCGAGGAGTGCAACCCAGTCAACAACGCTAATATCGCCGACAACCAGGACGTTGAACGGTTGCTTCCCTTTGGTCAGCGGGAAATGCCGCTGCTCGATCGCCTTTTTGGGCCAGTACAAGACGATGCCTGCGATCAAGCCAGCAACCAGTGCGACGACCGTCTGCTTCCCCTTGGTCAGCGGGAAATGCCGCTGCTCGATCGCCTTTTTGGGCCAGTACAGGACGATGCGTGTGATCAAGGCGTAAACCCTGTGCCATCCGCACACGCTGCCCAGTGCGTGCCGGTAACGACTGCGGGTTGTGTGCCCGCCTGCCCGTCCTACGATCCCTGTCAGGCACCCTACGATCCCTGTCAGGCGATCTATGATCCCTGTCAGGCGATCTATGATCCCTGCCAAGGAGTCCCTTACGACCCGTGCCTAAC
>CBDUAB010000714.1:0-3380 GCA_965365045.1 uncultured Planctomycetales bacterium | reverse complement strand
GTCTACGGTGAAAAGTTGCGCGAAGCGGTCGGGGTGAGCGTTACGGCAACCGTTGCCGAGGGTTCGGCCGCGCAGGCTCGCGACCTGCTGATCTCACTCGTCGGGAAGCACCGCCGAGGCGAATCAACGGATCGAGACGGGCGACGCTGGTCCTCGTCGCGATGCCGTGGTGGCGGACCGTCGGGCCGGCGAGAACGACCGGAGCCCCAATGTTGTCGGTATTTTGTTCGGTAGTAAATGCGCTTTATCTCCATACGCATCTCGTCCGCCGGTAGTCGCTCCAAGCGCTCTCGCTCCTCCGACGGCAGCTCGTCGGTATAGAAAGCAATCAGTTCCTCTTGGCTCACGTCGGGTAGTACCGCAGCGCTGAGCATTCGCGCATGTAGCCAGCCTCTGACAAGCTCCGATTTGGTTGCAGTATCCTTCACGCCTCGCAGCTCTGTCGCCAGATTCTGCGAAAGGTTTTGAGCCAGCTGTTCAAATTCTTGTGGGCTCGGCTCGGGAAGATCCATTTGGTCGCCGAATCGTACGACGGCATGGCCTAGCATGCGTCGGCGCCGATGCGGATCAGACTGGCCCGCAAGGAATCCACGGAATCGTGAAGAAGGAACTTGTCGGATCAATTCGTCGGCGTGATTCTCCAAGTAGGTTCCCAACCATTGTATCACGACACTGGCGTCATCCGCATTGAATCGGGATTCATCACTTAACTCAACAAAACGTCGCTGTTCTTGCTCTTGACGAAATCGACGAATGCGCTCTAAGCGGTCTGCCGTGGAAAGCTCCGCCAATTCTGCACGTTGGGATGATGAAAGCGTTTTGAGCCATTGCTGATAACGTACCAAGACTTGATACAGACGCTCACCTTGTGGGTCATCGACTAAATCCTGATGCAACTTACGCAGTCGCTCTTGCTCGTCAGACTTGAGTCGTTTAAATCGCTCACGTTTACGTCGAATCTCTTCATGTTGTCGGGAATTCAGGCGATCTAGAAACTTTTGGACGCGACCCGCGCCGTGCAGCAATGCCGATACTTCGGACGCGTTCTCCGCCGAAGCGCCTTTCTCGGCCGGCTTGTCGACCGCCCCGCACAGCGATGACGCCATGAATGACGACGCCAAAAACAATGCGGCGGCAGATTGCGTGAGACATGTCGACGGACGCGGTAAGCGGGCGGTTCTTAGGTTGGAACTACAAAACATCATCTAGCTCCTCGTCAAGATCGATGTCTTGAGCGAACAGTTCCTCCGAGTCTAATTGGCGCAGGAATTCCATGCTTTCCGCGTGCAGATACAGATCAACATTGTCGATGACGGGCACATCGCGCAATCGCTTTCGTTTTTCGTATTGCATCGGCAAGAATACGACGCCGTAACCGACGGCCAAGCTAGCGACCACACCGGCCAGTGTTTTCCACCGTCGCCGTATGAAACGCGACACCACGGTGCGGTGGGAGCGAACGGCCGTCATCGTGACCGTCGTCTTCGTAAAGTCGTCCGTTGGCTCCGTTGGCGATAAGTGATCCAGCAGCTGCCAAGTGGCGCGCAGGTCGTCGAGACGTTGTGAAAGGTCAGGCTCGTTGGCGATGCGTTGCTCAATTGTGGCGCGCTCGGCCTCGGAGATCTCACCGTCTAGGTAAGCCACGAGTTCTTGATCTGTCAGTTGATCATCCATAGCGGTCTATTCTTCGCCGGCTTTCACATCGGACGTCTTGGTACGTGAAATATCGCCACGATGTACGTAGGGCTCCAGGACCGTACGCAGGTTACCGCGTGCACGCGACAAAAGTGATTTGACGGCCTGGGGTGTCATATCCATTGATTCGGCAATATCGACGTAGCTCATACCTTCAAATTTGCATAGCAGCACCGCCATCCGCTGGCGTGGATTGAGCGATTGCACCGCCAGACGGACCACCTCGGCCGTTTCCGCATCGTCGAGTTGCCGCGACGGCATCAATCCGCTGGCTTCTTTTGCCATTTGCTCGAGCGATATGAGCGATGTTGTGTTACTTCCCAAAGGAACTCCAACTTCGCGACGACGGGAAAGCGTCCGCCGTGCATTGCTCGCGACGTTATTGGCGATCGTAAACAACCATGTGGAGAATTTCGCGCCAGGCTGATATCGTTTACGAGCGCGAAATACTCGTAGGAACACTTCCTGTGCCAGATCTTCGGCTTGTTCTCGACTGCCTACGAGATGTCTAAATACCGTCAGCAAACGCCCTTGATAGCGAGATACCAATTCCTCGAAAGCGACCGCGCTATCATCACGCACCTGTAACATTAATTGAACATCCGGGTCGGTGCGGATGTACGTTTGCGCCGTGGAATCCGTAACACTCAACTCGCTGTTCCGATCTCGCTTGCCCCTGGATCGGCTCCGATTGCCGCAACATTAGCCCGACGCGCGAGCGAGGGACATTACCAGATGACGTAAACCCATGGAATGATTGCCCTTATGCCTCTCGCTCGCGCGTCGGGTCGCGTGTGAATTTTTAAAAGTCCGGTTCCGCAACCGGTCACATCACTTTGCACTAGCAAGTCTAACTTGCCACTCGATCACCGGCCAGAGATACGGCCGCCCACAAGGCTCCACGATGAATAAACCCCGCCCGCTCAGCCAAGTTTCGCTGACGTCAGGGTGTGCCCGTCGGATGGTGCGTGTTCCACGGAATCATAGAATGTATAGAGACTGAAAAATGCCGACGTACACGCCCTAATAAAATGATTCCATGATAAAGTTCGCAGCGCCAGCACCCCGTTTCTCCAGCGGACAATTAGTGCGTCATCGGCGCTACGGGTATCGCGGCGTGGTGGTAGCCTTGGATCGGGCCTGCCAAGCACCCGATTCGTGGTACGAGCGAAATCAATCTCGCCCAGAAAGAAACCAAGCTTGGTACCATGTGCTCGTGGATCAAGCCTCGCACTCCGGCCAGGGTGGTGGTGCGATTACTTATGCGGCCGAATCGAGTTTGCTGCCAGCGGAAACATTCCAACCAATTGACCACCCTTTGGTCCTTCAGTACTTCTCCGAATTTGACGGCCGATGCTACAGGCGTAACGATCGAACTTGGACAGGCACATGGTAAACAGGTACTCAACCCAAGTGCGCCGCGCTACGGCGCAATTGGCCACAGGCCGCGTTGATGCGATCTCCCTTGCGTTTGCGAACCTGTACATTGATGCCGCGCTTTTCCAGTATGCTCCGAAAGCGATCCACGGCTTCACGCGACGGTGATTGATACGGCAATCCGCTCACGGGATTGTAGGGAATCAGATTCACAAGCGCCGGCCGCCCGCGCATGAGGCCAGCAAGCTCGCTCGCATGTTGCGGCCCGTCATTGACATCGGCCAGCAGGACATACTCATACGTCAGGC
>CBDUAB010000713.1:0-3382 GCA_965365045.1 uncultured Planctomycetales bacterium | reverse complement strand
GCCGAAAACGACGACAAAGAAAGCGGCGAATTCCCAAGTGTGGAAGAGCATTCAGCTTGTCTACGGTGCGCGTCTTACGCAGCGAAATCCACAGAAGTCGGTATAAAAACACGCATCCGTGTCGCCCGTACGTTGTCCTTGTCGAAAGGGTGCCCGGCACATCGACACGGTCGCTTTCCAAGATCCACCGCGAATCACACGCTTGAGATCGGCGGCCGTGGCCGAGGCCGAGGGGCCACGCGGATCGGTGTCTGGGCTGCTGTCGTAATAATCTTCCGAGTAGACGTCGTGGCACCATTCCGCGACGTTTCCATACATGTCGTGGAGACCCCACCGATTGGGTCGCTTCGTCCCCACAGGTTGGGTTCGCTGGCTGCTGTTCTCGGAAAAAACCGCGTATTGACCCAGCTTGCCAACCGCGCCAAAGTCATAATCACCGCGTGAGCCCGCGCGGCAGGCGTATTCCCATTCGGCTTCCGTCGGCAAACGATAGCCGCTGGCCGAGAAATCACATGGCCAGCCGGGTTGGCTCTCGTCGTAACTGGGCGTGAGGCCTTCGAGCAAAGAACGTTCGTTGCAATACTGTTTGGCATCGCGCCAACGGACTCGCTCGACCGGCTTGCGCGGGTCATCTTGCCAACGCGACGGATTCGGCAGCTCGGCCACGACGAACATCTCGTGCGTGACTTCGTATTTGTCCATCCAGAACGGGCTCAATGTGATGTCGTGCGTGGGCTGCTCGTCCTTTTCGCCGGCCCGGGAACCCATGGTAAATGTTCCGCCGGGCAACGAGATCATCTCGATACCCGATTCCGTCGTTACGGTTTCTGTCGTCACGGCAGGCTGTTGAGATACCTGGTTGCAAGCCACAATTGCCGGCAATGCTGTTAGTAGCGAGATCGCGTAGTGATTCATCAGCTGCATTATCGTCTAGGTGACGCCATGGGATTTGGCCCGAACGATGTCACCGGTCGGACATCATTGTGGTTGGTAATCGACGTCCAAGAAGTGAAACAAGAATGCATCGACATCGACCGTCTGTTCGATGCGCTCGGAGAGCGCCGTGTCGCCCCCATGTCCAGAATCGGCACTTGTTCGCAATAGAATCGGATTCTCTCCGCGTCTTTCTGCAACAACAGACGCGGCCTGCAACCGTGCGGTCATTTTCCGCGATTGCATCGGATCGACGCGTGGATCATTTGCACCGGTCAGGAACAATGTGGGTGGATACGCAACTCCGTCGCGAACGTTGTGATAGGGAGAATACGCGTGCATCGCGCGGAAATGATCGGGATTCTCGACCGTACCGAATTCGGGAATGTTAAAGGCACCGTTGGTGGACAATTCTACTCGTAGCATGTCGTAAATTCCAACGAACGAGACAACACATCGCATCAATTCGGGGTTTTGCGTCATGGTGGCGCCCATCAGTAGGCCACCGTTGCTCCCGCCCAAGATTGCCAGTTTGTCGTTTGATGTGTAACCGTGATCGATCAAATGCCGGGCCGCCGCGGCAAAATCGTCAAACACGTTTTGTTTATTGGTTAGATTGCCTTGCAAATGCCACGACTCTCCATATTCACCGCCGCCCCGAATGTTGGCAACGGCATAGATAACTCCTTGTTCGAGCAGCACTTTGCGGGCGGCTTGAAAACCGGGTGTTATGTTGACGCCGTAACCCCCGTAGCCGTAGAGAATTGTCGGCTGCGGGCGGCCCGACCGAATCGAAGTGCTGGCGGATTTGGGTAGCAAGATATTGACCGGTATCTTCGTTCCATCTTTGGACGTGGCAAATTCCCGCACGACTTCAACACCATCGAAGCTGACGGGTGAGTCGGTGGCCAGTTTGGTCTTCTCGGTTTCTCCCGCATCGGCGCGAAACAGAAAAAATGCTGGTGGCTGTACGAACGATGTGTTTGCAAACATCACGTCGTCGCCCGTCAACGGTGCCAAACCTCCGACCGCGGAAACGGCGAGCTGCCGTGGCCCCTCGACGCGATTTCCTTCGTAATCAAACACCCGAATTTCCGACGGGCCGCCGAGCTGATAGGTCACGTAGATTCGTGATTTCGTCGCCAGCAAACTGGGCGGGATGTGATAAAAGCTCGTGACAACGGTGTCGTCGGATTCCGGGATCAATTCGATCGCCCGGTTCGTATCCAGGTCCTTAGCGGAAAGACCGAGAATCCTGCCACGTGGAGCGCCGTCACGCGAGATCAGCAATAAATCACCATCGGGACGAAATGTCGCCTGAACGATCTTGTCACCGAAATTGCTGAACTGCCGCCAGTCGCCAGCGGGCGACCGCAAGTAATGCTCGAATTCGCCACCGTCGCCGTTCTGAACGTTTGCCACAATCGAGCCATTGGGATGCGATTCGACTTCGATTTCGGCAATGCGTGGGAACCCCTTTCCCAGTTCGTAACGATCGTCGTCAGCGGAAGTACCGAGTTGGTGAAAGTAGAGCTGTTGATAAAACCCCATATCTTCCGCGGGGCGTTCACCCGACCGCGGGTGCCGCGTGTAGTAAAAACCGCTGCCGTCCGGGTGCCAAGCCAAATCGCCGCCGGCGGTGCCGCTATTTACACGAGGAACGGTTTCAAAAACCGACTTTCCGGTCGCGGTTTCGTAGACATGCACGTCGCCCGTTTCGTCGCCCCCATGAGACAGCGAAACAGCGACGAGCTTGCCGTTCGGCGATGGTTCGTACCAATCAATCGTGGTCGTACCCTCTTTGTCGATTTCATTTGGATCGACGAGCACACGCGCTTGGTCCGGTTGAAACGGCGAGGGCATGACGACCAAGAACGGTTGCTGTTTGGGCGGCTGTCTCTTGATGGCAAAGTACTGGCCGTCGCGCAGTGCGACGCTTGAATAGCCTACCGTCGGTGCGGACATTATTTCCGTCACCCGTTGCCGAATCGCGGCTAAGTTGGGCACGTTATCGAGCACGTCGCGAGCGCTCTTGTTCTGCATCTCACTCCATTGCTTAACGCGCTGATCGTTCCAATCTTCGAGCCAGCGATAGTCATCCACCACTTCGACGCCATGGTAAGTGTCTGTTACTGGTTGTTTTTCGGTCACTGGCGGCGCTCCATCACAGATGGTCTTGAGCGATATACATACGACGACGGCAAATATCTGAGTCAGTTTCATGTTACTACCTAGCTTTAACTTGTTCCTATCGACCGCTTACAACTTAGGCTTTTTCCAGTCGCGAAGCGAGGCATGCACCCAACACCGTCAAGGATTTTGGGGCAGGGAACAGGCTGGCTAGGAGCCCGCGACGGTGGGTGAAGTAGGCCGGAACGAACGGCGCGAGCACGCCAACGTTGGTTACCGCTTCCAACGCCGCGCTGTTCCGGCATGAATTGCGAGATCG
>CBDUAB010000712.1:0-3383 GCA_965365045.1 uncultured Planctomycetales bacterium | reverse complement strand
GCGTACTTTCAGTGAACGCGCCGTCGGCACACATGGGCATTGAGGAAATGGCCGGTGCCGTCCAGTTGGAATTTCGCGAGCCTGACATTAACCGAATCAACTATAACGGCACGCACTTCCTACGCGCACAATTCAGTGGGCAATGGATTTTAGACCAGACCGATCTGTGCGATTTCGATTCCGACGGCGGCTGCAGGCTCGACGACATCAATCTGCTTGTCGGCGCCTTGGGAAGTGTCGATCCAACATTTGACGTGACCCGCGACGGAGGGTTGATCGATCAAGCCGACATCAACGAGTGGCTCGTCATCGCGGGTACGTGGAACATTGGGCGAGCATACGTTCGTGGCGACACGAATCTCGATGGACGTGTCGACGTAACGGACCTAAACACGCTGGCGATGAATTGGCAACTTGAAGATGCCGCCGTTGCGCGGTGGGGCGGTGGTGACTTCAACGGAGACCGTGTTTTTGATACCAAAGACCTAAACGTAATCGGCGTAAACTGGCAAGAAGGAATTGAAATCGCTGCCGCAGTGCCCGAGCCGAACAGTCCGGTTATGCTGTTGGCTTTCCTAGTCGGATTATTGACTCGTCGGCATTCACGTAAGGACGACCTACCCGATCGCCTGAGGCGTCAAAGCGGATCTCGCTAACTGCCGTCGCCCCCGCTGAAGGCTCCAAAGCGAGGTCGTCAACCTGCTCCGGGCCGGGTGGCCCTGGGTCGTTACCTTACCGGTGCTCCCACAGATCCGGACGTGCGCACACTAACGCATCCGTTGGCGACAGTGGCTGCGGCCTTCCTACGCAGGGAAGCGAGACCGCATAAACGCTTCAGCCATTTGCTTGCGGGAAACATTGAATTGGTACAGACTACGTTAAGGGCTCAACATTCGTGACAGATTGCCAGCGGTAATTTAGACGCCCTCACGCCTCAACAGACCGGCGGAACAAACAACATTTTTCATATCGACGCATTATCCTTCTGCCGTCAGGTGATCTGTCCAGGGGATTTGGGGCAAGGCATGAACAATCGAAGTGCGCGCAAACAGACGACAGCATCATCGACAAAACTTAATCGACTAGCTCATCTTCGCTTTGAGCCGTTGGAACAGCGTCTTTTGTTGGACGCTCGACTGCTGGCTGACATCAATTCGACCGTCAGTACCAACAGCTCCTATCCGCGCGATTTCTTCGCCTCCGGCGACGCTGTTTACTTTTCGGCTGAAGGCGTTGACGGTCGAGAACTTTGGAAAACTGACCGTTCGGGGTCGGCCGAGCAGGTCAAGGACGTCCGTCCTGGTCCGTTGGACTCATCACCAACGGATTTCTTCGAAGTTGCCGGCGTCACGTACTTTACCGCCGACGTTCCTTCGGGCACCCCTGTTACTCTGGGCTCACGATTATGGCGGACTGACGGTACCTCGGAAGGCACTAGATTAGTATCCGATGCGGTTGACAGCGTCGTACTCGACGACGTGTTGTACGCCACCGGTGATGGACTACATCGTGTTGATTCCGATGGAACGATCACGGAACTGCATGCGGATGGCTTTGATGCAACTGTGTTTAACGACGAGTTGTATTTTCTGGCAGTCGATCACGATGCGGATGATGATGCAATCGTTTTGTGGAAAACCGACGGAACTTCCGCTGGGATCGTCAAGTTTTTGGATTTTCCTGGGGAGCCAGAAATCGAGACTATCATCGGGGCTACGGAGAACTCACTGTTCTTCGAAGTAGCTTTAACGGACTCTTCTAGCTCGTTACGACAGCTCTATGCAACGGATGGTACTCCATGGGGAACGACACTTTTGTACAACAATAATGCGCGCGACTTGGAAGCTCACGTTGGCGACGATGTGATGTTTTTCTACCATGCTGGCTCGCGTCGTGCTCTACTCAGTGACGGCACGCGGCAGGGTACGATTCACCCAACCGACGGAGAAGGTAACGAACCGAGTGGCGAATTTGCCTTCGTGGAATATGACGAAGAGAACGGCTTATTTTATTTTGCCACGCTTTACGGAAATGATCTCTGGCGTAGCGATGGCACTGAGGAAGGTACGCTGCAGCTCGGCAGAATTGGCCCAGAATATCCAGTTTTCAGCGATTCACTGATTCTAAACGGATATCTCTACGTCGCCACGGTTGGCTTTGTTGCAGATGACGTTTTGCGCACAGAAGTTTGGCGCAGCGACGGGTCTCTCGAAGGTACCTTGAAGCTGGCGGAGTTTGCATCCAATGAGGAGGTAGAACCGATCGAACTTGTCGCGTACAACGACTCGGTGTTCTTCCCAGCAGTCGACGATACACACGGCACCGAAGTTTGGATGACCAATGGCACCGCTGAGGGTACCGGCATTCTCAGCGACATTCGTCCGGGCCTCGCCGGTTCGGCACCAGGTGGTTACACCGTATACCGGGACAGACTCTTCTTTAGCGCCAATGACGGCGCTCATGGTGCCGAAGTCTGGATAAGTGATGGAACGCCGGAAGGCACTGAGCTTTTTTACGAAGTACTGCCAGGTCCGGATAGCTCAAACCCAACTACGTTTGCGGCAACTCCCAACGGTCTTTACTTCAGCGCCCTAACTGAAGCGGGCTACGAACCATGGATCAGTGATGGAACAGTCGAAAGCACGCGCCAACTTGGCAATCTATTCCCGGAAACGACGGGCCATAGTTCGCCTAATCAATTGACGTTGTCGAATAGCCAAGTGTTCTTTAGCGCGAGCGATGGTCTTGTCGGACAAGAATTGTGGGTAACTGACGCGACAGCCAACGGTACGCAACTTGTCAAGGACATCAATCCCGGTCGCGACAGCTCGGACATTTCAGAGATAGTTGACTTCAATGGAGCGGTCTATTTTACGGCCAACGATGGAACTCATGGTTTGGAACTTTGGAAAAGCGACGGAACTCCATCCGGAACCGCGCTCGTAAAAGATCTCTATCCGGGAACACCTGGTTCACTGCCCAATCAATTCACCGTCGTGGGTGACAAATTGTTTTTCTCTGCGTACGACCCCGATCATGGTGAGGAATTGTGGAGTACGGACGGAACCGCAGTAGGAACGCAATTGGTCCGCGACATCGGGGTTGACTTCATCAGCTCGTACCCGAATCACCTCACCGCCGTCGACGAAACGCTCTATTTTTCCACTATTGGCGATGATGGCGGTGGCGAAATCTGGCGTAGTGACGGCACGAAGCTGGGCACGCGCTTGGTCGATGATCGCTTTTCCAGCAGAGGGCTGCATTCCTTTATGAGCCTTGGGGGTGAGTTGTTCTTTGGGCATGATGCCACCGTATGGAGTGCCCGCGGTACACCGATCGGAACACGTCTGATTGCGGGAAACGATGCGTCCGAGACACCACGA
>CBDUAB010000711.1:0-3385 GCA_965365045.1 uncultured Planctomycetales bacterium | reverse complement strand
ATCCCGCGGCACGTCACTGATTTCTTGGCGTGTCACGGCAACATTTTCGGCCGTGACCGATCCAGTTTCCAACGGTCGCTCGAAATCTTGTTGTGCGGGATTGCGATGTTGAATAGGGGCCATTGCATATTCGGGAAGAATGATCGGCCGAGTCGGCGTTTCCGCCGTGGTCATCTGCTGTTGATCCAGCCATGGGGCGGCAAAGATCCGCGCCCATGCCATCCCAATCAAGAGTGCCGCGTTGATGATCAAGCTGAGCACTAAGGACAGCATGACAGCTCGACGAACAACTTGCGGATGGACCTGCCTGACGACCCACATTAGCAAAGCAATGAGGCCGGAAATAGCCGCGAACCAGGTAAGTGGATGACAATACCAACGTGGGTCATCAAAACTGCAAACGGAAAGTACGATACCGGCTAGGCAGCCGGCCAACGCGACGAGCGCGATCTGCACGGGCCAAAGCTGCTCGTCCAGCGCGGCACCTGTCGGGTGATCGGAGAGCTTTCGAACTACACGCCGCGGTCGATTCATTGCTTAACCATCACCGGGCTGAGTTGTGGGCCGGACCTCGATACCCGCACGTTGGCAAATGTCAAATGCGGTCGCGACATGTTGCCAATCGCAGCGACGATCGGCACGAACGATCGCCGTTTGGTTGAGCGGATTGTTGGTAGTTATTTGTTTCAACTGGCGGCGCAATTCCACAGGGTCCATTTGCTGGTTACCGAGAAAAAAATGCCCATCATGGTCGATATTGATGAAAATCTCGCGCGGCGTAACCACTAGGGGTTGAGCCTCGGACGCCGTTGGCAAATCGACGTCCAGCTCGCGATCCTCCTCGGCAAAACGCGTGGATACGAGAAAGAAGATCAGCAGCAAGAACACAATATCGATCAGCGGAGTCAAACTCAGCGATCCTAACGCCATGCCCTTGTCGATCTTGACGCTCATGGATTATCTCGGGTAAACCGTTCATCTCGGGGAAACAATTTCGGCGGAACGCTGTGTTCATCTTCGGAGCGCCTCATCGCGGCACGGAAGTAGGGGCCGCCTCGCTGCCAAGTGATTCATCGTGTGCGAGACCTTTTCCCTCGTCGAGACCACGGTTGTCGGCATCGAGGGTGCCGGCGGGATTCATGCGCAGGCGACCTTCGAATCGTTCCACGTGCGGCAGTAGGTTGAACAAGAGTTCTTCGATTTTATGAAATATGTTTTTAATACGGCCTTCGAAAAAATGTGCAAAGATGGCCGCTGGGATCGCTACCGCCAAACCTCCGAGTGTCGTCACCAGCGCGACATAAATACCCGAAGCGAGAAAGTCAGCTTTGTTTTGTCCAACTTGTAACTGCGTCGTATCAAAAAAGGCACGAATCATACCCCACACGGTACCCAACAAACCGAGCAGCGGCGCCACGGCTGCAACCAGATTGAGCCAACGAACATTCGCATACATACGGTCGGTCTCGCGTTGACTGACTTCGGTAACCGCGCGTTCGACTTCCGCATGCGGGCGTCCTACCTTAAGCAGCATCGTGCGAATTACCGTGGCTGTCGGAGATGGATGCCGTTGGCACATACGATAAGCGCGGCGAGGATCGAGTCCAGCGCTTTCGCTACCGCTCGTGACAAGACCGTTCACCAGTTGCGGCGGCATCACTTTGGATTGACGCAGACTCAGAGATCGCTCGATGATCACGGTAATCATCACGATCGATGCAAGATAGATTGGCAACATCATCCAGCCCCCGCGGCCGACCAACCACAAGAGACTCAAACTTTCATTGGAGCGCTTATCGGCTGCCGTCACAGCAGTTTCATTGATATCGATCGCTGCGAAATCGTGCTGTTCTCCGCTGGGACCGGCAGCTATGTCAATCTGATCGTCCTGTTGGCCAACGGCGAGGGCCGGCAGCGAAAAGGCAAGCACTAACCAACAAGCGAAAGTACGCAGTGCACGGGAGTTACCCATACGCGGCGATGTTGTGGGTGATTTCAACGCCTTCGTCCTCTCAAATGGATTCTTGTTAGTGTTCTGTGTGCTCGCGTCAATCATGATTGGTGATGGATTGGTTGTGCGCAGCTGCGTCGGGGTCGGGAGACCCTCGCCGAGCGCGTGTCATCCGCTGTGTCCGGTCTCCCTCGACCGAGCCACCATCCACGGGACACTTAGTAATTCTAGGAAAGTGTCGTACGGAAGGCATTTTCCTATATCCCACCCTACCCTCGCGCTAAATAACTGAGTGCAGTTTTGCGACAATATCACGACGAAATCCGAATCTCGAAATCCGAAACAAACAAAAAATCCGAAATACCAATGGTCAAAACCATGGATCTCAGTTCATGCTGACACGCAATCAAGCGCCGATTCTCTTGAGCTGACGGGCAGCCGCCGTCGCTTCGTCGGTTCCGGGATGTTGCTCAACTACGTAACGTAGGCACTTTTCCGCCCGTTCAATTAGTTTCTGGCGTTGTGTTGTCGCCTTTGCCTGTCCGGCCTGTATGGCCAAAATGCGACCCGCTTCTAGTCCCGCCTTGGCTTGCCAAGGTTTGATGTCATTCGGTGCATCCTTGCCTCCGTACCCGTACATCAACCGTTGAAATTCTCCCAGCGCCGGCCCAAATTCTTTGCGACCAAAATACAATTCACCCAGCATAAAACGAGACTGGGCGCCCACATCGCTCCGAGACCTTTCCACGACGAATTTATAGAGTTCTTCGGCACGTTTGTTTTGATTTACGTTTTGATGTGCCCTGGCAAGTTCGTACGATGCCTGCGAAACGAACGGCGAATTCTGATGCTCGGTGATTATTGGCGAGAGCAGTCGGATCGCATCCTTCCATCGTTTTAGTTGTGCGGCCGCTTGACCCGCATGCAATTGTGAAAGCACACGCGAATCTTCGGCCAGTTTGTTTACAGGCACTTCTTCGTAGGCTCGCAAAGCTGGCTCGTACTGACCGGACTTGAACAAACACTCGCCGATCATGAATCGGCCATCCGCAACCAATTCACCTTGTGGGAATTTGCTAACTTGAGTACGAAAGCCGGTCAGTGCCGGTTCATAGGCTGCCCGCTGAAAATGTGACCAACCGAGTTTGTAGGCCGCCTTTTCGCCAATTTCAGCGCCGGTTGCTTTCGCCGCGGCGATGATGTAGTGCTCGATTGCCTGGACGTAGTTTTTGTCTTGGTAGTGGTTCTCGGCGACGTGGTAGTTTGCTTCGGCGACCAAACTGCTTTCTGGATACTCCTTTGCGATTCGGGCAAACTGCTGGCTAGCCGCTTGCGCTTGGCCCGTTGATTTCAACACCCATGCCAACTCGTAGAGAACCCGATCCGCGCGATGGTAATCGGCGTGGTTTTCCAGAATTGCAGCAAAAGTCTCGC
>CBDUAB010000710.1:0-3387 GCA_965365045.1 uncultured Planctomycetales bacterium | reverse complement strand
ATCGCCAATGGACAACGACCTCGCCGTTCATGCCGGAACAGCGCGGCGTGGAAAGCAACAGGTAACGCTGGGGTCGTCGCGCCGCTCGTTCCGGCCTACATGAGAAATCACTTCATTCAACCCCAGGCAGATGATCAAATCGCACGGACCGCGTGTCTTGCTCCTGGCCGGTTTCGTGAGTCAATGGATGATACAGCTCCGGTCGACGGGCTTTTATCCAGCGAACGCCGGTGCACCGAGGGCGCAAAGATCCGTCCAGGTCAGCAATCACCATGTCGTCGCCGGCCTGCCACGTCTCGGCCAATATTCGGCCGTAGGGATCCAAGATCATAGCATTGCCCGTACGCACCTCATTGTCATCGGGGCCAACACCGTTGCTGAATACGTAGAATAGACCGTTGTCGTGCGCTCGCGACGGCAGCCAACGCATCAGCCATCCACGCCCTTTATCGCCGCGCAGCTCGGCTTCGATCGCGGTAGGATTCTGATCACGGTCGTCCCAAAGCTGTCGATCAATCACACCCATCGCAAACGGACTGCCGGAATCGCAACCCCCCGTCTGATGCGGGGCGAGTATGACATCAGCTCCGGCCAGGGCACATACGCGCACGTTTTCGATAATATTGTTGTCGTAGCAAATCAGCACGGATGCACGCCAACCGCCAGGCAAATCCAACATCGTGAAGTCGTTACCGGATCGCATATGCGCGCTGACAAAGCAATGCAGCTTGCGGTGACGAACCCAATTTCCATCGGGTGTCGTGACAACATAGGCGTTATACAATTCTCCATCGTCGGCACATTCAACGAACCCCGCTCCGAGGGTAAGGTTATACTGGCGCGACCACTCTAGCAGCCGTTTTGTTGCCGGCCCGTTGGGAATCGGCTCAGCCAGCTCTTGGAGTTCTTTCTTGGACAAATTGCGGAGATGCCAGTAACCAGAGACGCAGCATTCTGGAAAACAAACAAGCTGGACATCGCGCTCCGCGGCGGCGACAACAAAACCCCGCATGGTTGCAAGATTGGCTTGTTTGTCGCCTGGTGTGTGTTGAAACTGTACGCTAGCCACTCGGAGAGTTTTCATGTTTGAATCAAATTTCATAACGCCGACGCGCGGTCACTCATTACTTGGAGAATCGGCGCGAAAGATGATCTCTCGCCGCAATTTTCTGGCAGGTTCGCTCGCGGCTGCGTCTTCGTTTTCGCTACCGCGGGATTCCAGCGGAGCGTTCTTTCAAGGAGAAGCTGACAGACCATTAGCCGGCGAGCGGCCTTTCCAACACGAATCGGTACGTGTGATCAATCCACAAGGCCGCGTTCCCGTGAGCTTTATCATTGACGACTCGACGACGCTTGTGAACCTGGCACACTTCTGCATTCCTCAATTTGCCGAAGTATTCCCGGCGCGGTACAAGCAGGATTGGCGCAGCTTGCCACGTGAAATCCCCGACAGTTTTGTCCGTGAGTTTGGCCAGTGGTGTCGGGACCATGGCGTGAAAGGGAAATATAGCGTCGTCCCGAACCCGGCACTTGTTGGCTGGGTCGATCGCGATTTACCTGGCTGGTCGCGAAAGCAGTTGCAAGAAAGTTTGCAGTTGGTTCGCGACTTCATGTCGGTGGACTGGGACATCCATCCGGAAATGATCACGCATACTTGGGTGATCAACACCAAAACCGGTCGTCCGTACGAAGAGAGAAGCGAACGGTACATGGAGAACTGGGGTTGGAGCGTGGGGCGTTCGACCGACGAGTTAGCTGATTATTTGGCCTATGCTCTGCGCATCCTGAAAAACGCGGGGCTGATTTGCGAGGGCGTCACGACGCCCGGCGGATTTGGAAGTCGATCCTTGAGAGCTTTATCCGAGGCAACACTACAGGCATGCCGGGACGTATACGCAACGGAAGTACCGCACTATTTCCGGCACCTTTACACGGACGATAGCAGCGTCGCGCCACGCGTGGAGTTTTCCTCGGGATTAAAGTCCGCGGATCCACGTTGTGCCGTTTCCGTTATCGGCTGTACGGGCGATTGGTTTGGTGGCTGGGACGGATTGACACTTGGTTCGGTGGATCGATTCATTACCGCGGATCTCCAAGGAGGCCGTATGCCCGAGGTGATTGACCGCGGCGAACCGGCGATTATGGTCTGTCACTGGCCGGGCATCTACTACAACGGCGAGAAGAGAGGATTTCATATTTTCCAGGAGGTCGTGCGGCGACTTCACGAGCGTTACGATAACCTGCTCTGGATGAAGCTCAGTGAAATCGCCCGCTACTGGGCGGCGAAAGAGCTGACGGAGATTCGACGTGAAGCACAAACGCTGCAACTTAATGCCCCGTTCGCGTCGCCGCGATTTACTTTGACCGTGGATGGTCTAAAAGACGCTGATCCCACGGTTGTCCATGGCGATCAGCGTGCAACTCTTCAGCGAGTAAGTACGGCAGCGGATTTGGTTACCGGCAAGTATCACAGGGCTGATGGAAAGACAACGATGTGTTTTGACCTCACGAAGGGCCAGACGGACATCCACTAAATTAGCGTGCGCAGTCCTGAGTGCCTTTATGGAGAATGACTAATGTCTAATTCGACTGTATGAGTTCCGAAACGAACGTAACTTAATTTTCCATACGGCGTTACCTACGCTGGCGTTTTTGACCGTTTCACGAATGAGAAATGAATGTCGAACACTAATCAACACTAATCAACGCTAATCAAAATCTGGTATTAGCGGAGATTAGCGAAGATTAGTGTTCCGTTGTTCAACTGCTCACACCAGAAGCAATTCCAACTGGTCGACGAACGCTAGCGAGCTTAAGCCTTGATACAGCAGTTCATTACATTCATTTGCAAAGTCATACAGTCGAACTAATGACTAAGGAAATCCGAATGCCTAATGACGAATAATAAGACATCGATGTTTTCGCGAGGATTCCAAGGATGTTGCTCGAAGCCTCTTGTATCGGCTTTTTTTCCATGCACTTTGGCATTCGTCATTGGTCATTCCTTAGTCATTAGTCCTTAGACATTAGTCATTCACTACACGCGTGAACAGTCATTCAGGTTCGCCTGTTCTCCGACAAACCGTGTGTCTACAATGGACACAGCCGCTTTGTGCGGCCACTTTGTGACCCAACGTATTAATCCACTCTCACGGCAAATGAGTATGATGTCCATGCAAACTCGCCGTCAGGCGCTCGCTTCGATCGCCACGGGGGCGGCCACTTGGCTCTCCGTTGGATCGAACGCGCAGTTGGCGTGCGCGGCCAAGCGTACGCCCGAATGGGAACGAGCAATCGACCGGGGGCTCAAATGGCTGGCTGCAACGCAGTCTAGGCTGGGGCGGTGGACGGCAGCCAGCTATCCGACCGCGATGACCGCGTTGGCTG
>CBDUAB010000709.1:0-3392 GCA_965365045.1 uncultured Planctomycetales bacterium | reverse complement strand
TCATAACCACCGCTCATTGCATAGATCTTTTCCGAGTTCTCGACGACATCCGCCCAATTTGTATCAATCATGTCAGCACTGCCAGGACGAGGCGTTGTCACCACGTTGCTGCGTCCCAGAGCGTGAAATCGGTCCGACGAAGTTAAATAGCCGATCTCCACAAGATAGCTCGAGGGGGGATCGTCAACATCGATGTACCAATTCTTAACGGCACCATGGATATCGATCACACGGACTACCTGTTCCGAAGCATGAGAAACAGCATCATTTGGCATTTCAATTAGTCGCAACACGGGACGCGCCGAGTGCCAATCTTGAGATAGCGCAGCGCGCGCCCGTTGAATGGCCCGCGAGGACAGATCCCAATGGGCGTGTAGCCAATACGAGTCACGCACCATCAAAACGATGCGATCCTTACCAACAACCTGCCCCTTGGTTTTCCTGCGTGACTCAGCGGTGCCCAAATCCATCTTCTTTTCGCGTTTGGCGTGTGCACGTTGAATCTTGCGTTGCACGGCGGTTGGTTTGACTTTTGCCGCCGAACTTTTCTTACCATTACGCGCTGGGCCGTTCTTGTCGACCGGCTTGGTGCGGCGACTCGCAGCGGAACCATTTTTGGCGCCGTTCCTGCCGTTTCTAGCACCGTTTGCGCGACGTGCCGCTTTCATGATGGCGCGGACGAGATCGTCTTTCCGCATACTATGCCATCCGGCAATACCCCGCTGCTTGGCCATCTGCGCGAGATCCTTACACGTATAATCCTTGAGAGAAGCTACCGATAGCACGGACCAGACCTCCAAATTTTGGCATGACACTATGCACTGGCGCGCATACGTCCTGCAGTTCATTGAGGTCGTCCGTGACCGGACAAAAATTCCCGCGTTAACTCGGCAGTCCGTAGCCGAAACACCGTCTGGGGGCTTCTGCGAAGCTGGTGGGTAAATGCCGCCCAGATTGGGGCGTGCCTCGCAACTTAGGTGATTGGCCCGAAAAGCCCCCTGCCGGACCATTCCGTATAAAACTGATCGCTGGTATAAACCCAACGACTATTGTACTCGCACCCCTACACTCTCGCAATCAACTTGTGGCTAACTGGCGCACAAACAACTCCATAAACCCTTACTAATAAAACACTTACATTGAAAAACTGAATCAGTGTAGTTGTTGAATTCTAGCGGCGGCGGTTACCCGTAATCAGGCAATGGGCTGAATCCGATTTCGCGTCGCAAACCGCTTCTGATAATAGACTTACGGATCGTCACGTGACTTTGTGAAAAAAAACACGAACTTTACTGCTAGCGTCGGTTGACCCCATATTCGAATCCCGGTAAATTGCTTGACCTCAACAGGTTTCTGCCATTTTCACCTTGCAAACCGACCCTCTGGCTCCAACCGAGCAGAAAAGCTTTAAACCCTTTTCCACAAAGGAATTAGGTTTCGGTGGCTGCCCAGCTTGAGGGATACGGGAAAGATCCGCTCGGTGACGGAACCAAGCGACACTCGTTCTGCCCAGGCACGGGCCTACCAATGGGCGTCACGCATTATGTCAGTGTCGCTTGAGATGGTGGTTCCGGGCTTGATCGGCTATTGGGTTGACCAGCGGCTGGGAACGGTGGCAGTTTTCACCATTATTGGATTCATCGGTGGCATGTGCCTTGGAATGTGGCACTTGCTAAAAATCGTAAAACCACCGGCGACGTAACAGGTCGCAGAGGGCAGGAAGAAACGGCCGTGAGATTCGGAAGTCGGACAAAGAAGCTTTCTTGGTTCTACCAATCCATGCTCTATGGGTTTCCGCTGGTCATCGCGCTGTTGGTATCGACGCAGTCGGGGTACGCCATCGTAGCCTGGAGCGTGTGCATGGGCGGCCTGTTGGCTGCTCGCCTCGCAAGTCTGCCACTATCAAATCCGGACCCGAAGGCAAATCCGGACCCGAAGGCAAATCCGGTCTTGATGGTTCAGCGGACGCTGGTTGAGACGATCGTCCGTATCAGCTTTCCATTGGCCGCATGTGTTGTGGCGGGCGTTAAATTACCAGATTCGCAGAGTCGAGTAATCGGTGCGTATCTCATTATATTCTTCCTTTATATGTTAGCGGTCGATCGGTTTTTGCTTTTGGCTCAAATATCAAGTGACAAGCGCGCTCCGAAACTGAACCAAAAGGTTCCCGGTTAGAGCGATTTGATTAATTACGGCGCAGTGAAATATGGCAGATCCTTTTGATGGCGACCACCTGATCGGCCACGTCAAGGACGCGGACTATTTTGAGGTTCCGCGCATGCTAGGTGGTGTGGACGGAAAACTGCATATACCGCAGGTACGCGATCATTTGGAGCCGCTGGTCAATCTCCAGACAGGCATCGGACCGCTTGACGATATGCTCGAGCCACTTGATCTCAAGATTACAAAGTTCATGGTGCTGGAGACCATCGCCGCACTAGTTCTGATTCTATTCTTCATCGCCTTGGCCAATCGCATGCGCAGGACGGATCGACCCCAGGGCCGCCTCTGGAACATGCTCGAATCGATGCTCGTGTTTATCCGCGATCAAGTTGCCCGACCTGCAATTGGCAAACACGATGCTGATCGTTTCCTGCCGTTTCTATGGACCGTTTTCTTCTTTGTGCTGATGTGCAACCTGCTGGGCATGATCCCTTGGCTTGGATCTCCGACGGGCGCGATGGCTACGACGGGCACGATGGCACTCATAACATTTGGTGCCGTGATTGGCGCCGGCATGAAGAAAATGGGGCCGGTCGGCTTTTGGACGGGGCAGGTTCCGCACATGGACCTGCCACCGCTTCTGGCTGTATTCTTGAAACCGATGATCTTTGTGATCGAGATTCTCGGCCTATTCATAAAGCATTTTGTCCTGGCTGTTCGTTTGCTCGCGAACATGATGGCAGGACATCTTGTGTTGGCGGTCCTGGTTGCGTTTATCGCCGCTGCGTGGACTAGCCCCTTTATCTGGGGAGTTGCTCCGGCAACGATTCTCGGTGCCACGGCGTTGAGCTTGCTGGAGTTGTTTGTGGCATTCCTGCAAGCGTATATCTTTACGTTCTTGTCAGCTCTGTTCATTGGCATGGCCGTCCACCCGCATTAGGAATTCTTGGAATCGGTCAGTTAAAAACACCATTTGGAATGGGAGAAAAACAGTGGGTAAGTGTGTCAGAGTCCTTACGATTTTGTTTTTAGTCATGCTTGTCGCGGCGCCATTGTTCGCTCAAGATGACGGTACGAATGCAGATACTACCGCTAGCGCCTTCAAAACGCAGGATTCAAATCTCGGTGCCGCGGTCGGCGCGGGAATTGTGCTCTTGGGTGCTGGATTAGGCATCGGAAAAATCGGTGCGGCGGCCGTGGAAAGCATGGCTCGTCAACCTGAAGTGGCC
>CBDUAB010000708.1:0-3408 GCA_965365045.1 uncultured Planctomycetales bacterium | reverse complement strand
GCGGACACCGGATCTAGCTTCGATCGCATCTTACACGAAATGTTGTCCTACGGGTCGAGCCGAGCTGCTAGCCGGAGGTCGATGCGCATCATCACCATGTGATGCAATGGCTCTCGATGGCGAGTTAACACGGCAACCGCAGCCGATTCGCCCGGGCCACCAGGTCAAGGAGTTGGTCATTATCCATCTTCAGAACTTGGCGAACTTCCCCTATTACTAGACCATAAGAGTCCCTGCGGATCGTACGCCTCTTTCATCGAATCAACCGAAGTATGCAAGAAAAAAGTCCGGAAAAAAACATGCAGCCGAGAATTTCGGCGCGTAGGTCGATGCCACCTACGCGCCGTAGCTGGGCTCTGCACTGCTGGTGTCACCCCCCAATCGGTGGCCTGATCCGAAGGGAGAACGACAACTAGCACAACGGCTGTGAGAGTCTGTTCGCCAATCGAGTGCCGATGATTGTGGGTCACACCAAAACTCAACTCGAACCGCGACAATCACCGCGAGTACGCGCCACGTTGACCTCGCTACGTCAGTCGCTTGCGGCTGAGCTACAAGGTAGTCAATCATTATGCGGCGGCTGCCTAATGCGGACCCTCATGCTGGGTGACGTCGGGAAGGGGTAGCCGTGAGGCTACTCCCTATCCCGATTTGGATGACGAATCCAGTATCCATCAGTAAGGCGGTAACAACCGGCGGAATCCATGAACGAGTACGACAACCAGAAAGATAATATTCCGAAGTAGCACGGCGACAAAGTTAAGCGTGAGTGGCTTTTGAGGTTTGGAATCATTGAGTGATTCGGAAAGTTGACAAGCAAGACGATGCATCCAACGAATTGATCGAGGCCATTCGCAAACGCTTGATATCCATTCATCGGGAATGCCGGACTCACCAGTTGCCGTACCAACGATGCCACCCACAATGGCAGCCGTCGTATCGGCATCACCACCACATTCAATTACGGAAGTAACGGCGGCCCGATAATCGCGAGGATTGCAGAGCCAGGCGTGAATCACAACCGGTACGGTGTGATATGTGTACCCCGTGACGCCAAGTGCCAGTCCACTGTTTGCGGCGAAAGCCAATGTTGATTCTGCGGCCGAAACACTGCGAACAACCTCGCGAAGCAACGAGATTAGTTCGTCACCGTCCGAGCCAACAATTCCCTCGAGTTGATCGATGAAGGAATGGCCATCAATCTCCGTTTCGCGCCGGGCGAGAAACGCAGCCAGTGCAATGGCAATAGCACCGTATTCGGCCTTGGGATCAGAATGTGTAATCCGCGCCGAAACACGCACAAAGTCGACCATCGCGTCAAGGTCGTCAAAAGAGGCACCAAAGATCGCGGATCGCATTGCGGGACCGTTGCCAGCCGAAAAGACGCCACTGGATTTTGGGGATGCGCCGAACCAAAGTTTAACGCAGGAGCGAAGCGTTGCGCGTCCAATGCCAGCCGGAAGTGACGCGAACCACCAGCGCAAACGACGAGCGAAGTCGCGGGTGAACGCGTCGATGTCGAGGCCGGCTGAGATGAGAGATTGAGCCACGATGCAGGTATGTTCGGTGTCGTCCGACACCATACCGCGTCGCAATAGAAAGCGGTGCCGATCAGGACTGCCGAGTAAGCGTGGCAATCGTTTCCGCGAGACGCCTTCGTATGGTAGTCCGAGTGCATCGCCGACCGCTGTGCCTAAGATACAGCCAACGATGTGCGATTCAGCCATACATCTCTGAACTCTCTGTTATCCAACGGGAAGATTATCTGTCGCCGCCCCTCCAGTTGAGACGACTGTAAATCACCAACTATTGTATCAATTCCACCGAAGCCGTCCACGAATCGGCCTTGCGGATGTGCCGCGTTGGCGGTCAATCGGCGACTTGGATTAAATCCGCGGCCTCGTTGAGAGCCGACGAAGCACCCATCTGTCATCCGTCCAACATGGCAGTGTTTCCGTTCTGACGTGCCGCTGCCGTATGCGTGTGCCGTCAACGTTACGATTAGCACGATCAGGATTACCACGTTTACGCTTGTAAACATTTGTCGTAATGCCGATTCACCAGTCCAAGTTTTCTTCCTTCAAAAGCACCGATCGTCGTATCTTAGAAAGAGTGGGATGTGACATTGTTTG
This sequence comes from uncultured Planctomycetales bacterium, assembly GCA_965365045.1. Classification (GTDB taxonomy): domain Bacteria; phylum Planctomycetota; class Planctomycetia; order Pirellulales; family Pirellulaceae; genus CBDUAB01. The sequence continues at coordinate 1,276 of CBDUAB010000708.1, read as the reverse complement.
CATGCCAACAGCTTTAATCCTTCATTAGGCAGAATTCACATGTCCCAGCCTTCGCGCGTGCAAAAGGTCTTCGTCATTGGTTGGTCGGTCGGTATTGCCGTTATCCTGATCTTAGTCATAGGTGTGGTGCGATTGGGGAGCACGAAGGCTGGAGCCAATTTTGCCCGTCAAGCAGCTGAAACTCGCGAAGTGTCGATTGAAGAGCCCACCGACAAAGATGTCGCGTTGTGGACCTCGAAGTCGATGAGGATTGGTCTAGAGACCGTTGTCGAATCTGAACGGGAAGCCGACGATACGACAAATGAAGGACCGCAAGATGATTCGAATAACTGAGCGTTTTTTGATGACAATGCCCGGTATTTTGCTTTCGACGGGAGGCGCGTTTGTTTTTCTGTTCCTCATCTTTCGCCCGTTAGAAGCGACGTTTCCGGCGAAAGATAAGCAGTCGATTGTACGTCCACATTGGATTGTCGATTTGTGCTTCTTCTTGGGTCAGTACCTGGCCTGGACCGCTATTGTTTTGTGGATTGTGGTTCGGTTCGGAATTGGACTTCGAGAATTGGTACCGGCAGGCTTCCGAGAAACTATCGCGTTACAGCCTACTTGGCTGCAGTTCATCGGCGTCGTCGTTGTTAGTGACTTTCTTGTGTACTGGGGCCACCGAGCGCAGCATCATTTTCCGTTGCTCTGGCGTTTTCATGCAGTACATCACACGGCCGAGCACCTCGATTGGTTGGCGGCGCACCGTGAACATCCGCTCGACACGATCTACACGGTTGGTCTGTTGAATGTGCCGTTTTACCTCAGCGGAGTTCCCATCGAGACGTTGGGGCTGTTTGCGGCGTTTCGTGGAGTGTGGGCGGTGTACATCCATTCGAATGTACGGCTGCCGATCGGACGTATGCGAATGCTGATTGGCGCTCCCGAGCTTCACCATTGGCATCATGACCGCGATCGAAAAGCCGGGAACTACGCGAATCTTTCGCCGCTTATGGACATTCTGTTCGGCACGTATCGATGTCCGGATCATGAACCGGATGCGTTCGGTATCGATCGGCCAGTGCGTCAGAACTACTTGAGCTTGATGCTGTATCCATTTCGACCAAAGTAGCAGGCACCCTCCGAGGCTAGGTCAAGCAGGAAACGCTCCGGAAGGATCTAAACAAGGTTGCTATCTTGCATCCAAGTAAGTGAGCCCCTGATGATGATGGGCATAGCCGGAAATAAGCTACGTTTTCGAAAGCGACCACGTGTACCGTCATCGGGGGCTCAATGG
>CBDUAB010000707.1:0-3409 GCA_965365045.1 uncultured Planctomycetales bacterium | reverse complement strand
CCTAGCCAAGGCCGCTTTGCAGGCAGGCAAATCGGTATTTATCGAAAAGCCTCTCGCCAGCAGTGTGGCGGAAGCGGAAGAGTTGGTCGACCTTGCCAAACAAAAAGGACTGGTGCTGATGGTCGACCATGTCTTCGTTCACAACAACGCAGTAAAGAAGATCAAGGAACTCTCCGACAGTGGCGATATCGGAAAACTTCTCTACATCGATAGCGTCCGAATAAATCTGGGCAAGATTCAAAACGACGTCAACGTCGTATGGGACCTGGCGCCACATGATATTTCCATTGTTGATTACATCGTCGGACGACTGCCGCTCAGCGTCGCGGCCCATGGAGCGACACACACCGAGCAAGGTCTGCAAGACGTCGCCTACGTGCACTTGGATTTTGGTGATGGTTTGATTGCGAATTTTCATGTCAATTGGTTGTCGCCGGTCAAGATCCGTTACACCATCGTTGGCGGTAGCGAAAAGAGCATCGTCTTCAACGATTTACACCCAGCGGAGCTAGTAAAGGTCTTCGACAGCGGCGTGGTCGTGCGGCGCGAAAACCTCGAAGATCGGCGGCGACTGTTGGTTGATTATCGTACGGGCGATACGTGGTCACCGCACATTCCACGGGTGGAGCCACTGATGAACGCGGCACGTGATTTCATCGATTGTGTTGATAACGGTGGCACGCCTCTCACGGACGGTGAAGCCGGACTGCGAATTGTGCGCGTTCTCGAGGCCATTCAGCAGAGCATCCAAAGCAATGGTGAGTGCATCCGAATTTCCGCCAGCAAGATCAACACGACCACATGCTCGATCCCTCCACTCGACGTTCACTACGAGGGCTTAAGTCCGTTGCCAACGACATAATCACGCGCAACGACATATTCGAACGTTGAAATCGTGCACAACGAGCGTACGCACCGAATGGCCGATCGGCTCGGCAATACACGTATCTTCGGTTTTGGAAGCTATATTTCCAACGTACGTCGATAGCATGCCCCCGCCATCGTTCATGCCGACTGTCACGAATAACCTGCAGTCAATCGTCCCTCCGTACACCCACCGCCCTCCGCATTAGAGCCCGCAAGATGCCCACAAAAGCTGATCGATCCGCGACGGTCCTGATCACAGGAGCTGGCACTGTTACGTGCCAGTCCGTCATCAAGGGACTACGGGCTCAGCAAGAATTTGATGTCCGCATTGTCACGGTCGACATGTGCTCCGGAAATGCCGGCAGGTTTTTTAGCGACTATTTCGAGACGATTCCTGCAGCCGATTCGCCCGATTTCGTTCCCCAGATACTGAGGATCTGCCAGCAGCAAGAAGTCGATCTGGTCATCCCGATTGTCGACTATGAATTCAAGAAAATGGCCAATGCTAGAGCCGCTTTCGCTGAACTTGATTGTCGTCTCGTCCTGTCCGACGCTCACGTGATCGAAACCTGCAATGATAAATGGAAAACGTTTCAATTCTTCCGTCAACAAGCAGTGCTGACACCAGATACTTGGTTGCCGTCTGACATCTGCACGGCCGATCTGCCATACCCAGTATTCATAAAGCCGCGACTGATGGGTCGTGGATCGATTGATACGCACGCGGCCGGCTGTCAATCTGAACTTGAGAACCTGCTGCCGACGCTGGATTCCCCGCTGATCCAACAGTTGTTAACGGGCACGGAATACACGGTGGACATTCTTTGTGATTTCGCCGGACGCATCGTTAACGGGGTTGTCCGTGAACGAACGGAAACCAAGGCGGGAGTGTCGTACAAGGGAATCACCGTTCGCAACCAAGACATCCTCGATCAAGCCGTCGCTATCGCCGAAGCGCTGCCGATTATTGGGCCAGCCAATCTCCAATGCTTTTGGGATGAAGGCCAAGCAACGTTCTTTGAGATCAACCCGCGTTGTTCAGGCACCTTAGCACTTTCGATTGCCGCGGGGTTCAACAGCCCGTTGTGGTTGTTACGGCTACACAAGCAGCTAGCTTTTCCGCGTTGCATTGGCGAGTACCAGACGGACGTCAAGATGTACCGTTTTTGGCAGGAGGTCTTCGTTGATGCAGAAGGGAATCAGCCGTCGCTACCTCTGGGGCCCACGGTACTACCATGAGCTGCTCCACGATTCGCGCCCTCAACGGTTCCGATGGAGCGCAAAAGACACCTCAGTACCGGAGTGATCCGGCGGCACAAAAAGTCCTCTGGGAGATGAACCGTAGGCTACAAGGCCTCGAACGCGAATTGGCCGACGAAAACAGAGAATTCGCGGACCCGCAACTCGTATTCATCACTTACGTTCCCCGCAGCGGTTCGACAATATTGAGCCAAATTCTGGCACGCACGGGCGGTTTTAACTATATCTCCAATTTTCAAGCACGCTATTGGATGGCGCCATACGTTGGAGGTGTCTTGGAAAACAACGTGGCTGCCCGCGACTGCCTGGACGTACCATTGCAATCCAGGCACGGCATCACGCCAACGACGTCTTCGCCCAACGAGTTTAGCTATTTCTGGGAGCATTGGTTGCAGCTTGGCGCCGCGGATGCGCACACGCTCGACGACCCACGTTGGGGCCGTGTTGATATGCCGGCCCTGCGACGACAATTGCAACTCATCGGATCACTCCACTCAGGACCGCTGTTCTTTAAAAAAGAGTGGCTTGGAATGAACGCCGGTCATTTTCTGCGTGCATTCCCCACGCTCAAGATTTTGCACGTTCGCCGTAATGTATTGGAGACAGCCGATTCAATTGCACGTGCACGCCGTTTAGTCTATGGCTCCGTCGACCATTGGTGGGCGGCCCGACCGGCGAATTATTGGCAGCTAATAGATTTGCCATGGGTAGATCAAATCGCTGGACAGATTCATGGCATTCTGCAAGACACGGCACGTTGGGAAGCAGCGTACGCCGGTCGCTTCCTCTCCGTGAGCTACGAGAGACTCGTTACGGATACACACAACGCAATCCAGCAAATCGGTGCGTTCCTGGAGATGGACTTGGGCGTTGACAACATCCCCACTCACCTCGAAACTCGGCCTTCACACCAGTCACCAGATAGGGAGTGTCTGCGACAAGCCCTGTCTGAATGTGGCCTGCTGACATGAAACGGTAAATGAGATGAAATGTTTCTTGGATTTCGACGGCCCGATACTCGACAATCGACCAAAGTACGCCGCGATTTACAACGAGTTGCTGCGCGATACTGACGGCGTGCCCTTGTCAGATGACGCGTATTGGTCCTTGAAGCGATCGTGTGTGCCGGAGGCTGAGGTTCTCGATCGCTCGGGCGTCTCGGCGAAACTGCGCGCGACTTACCTACGCCAAAGACAAGAATGCATTGAGGATTCTCACTTCCTGCAAAAAGACCGAGTGTGGCCCGAAGTACACCGTTGGCTGCGAACGCAAGGAACCCAAC
>CBDUAB010000706.1:0-3411 GCA_965365045.1 uncultured Planctomycetales bacterium | reverse complement strand
GCGGAAGTGAAGGTGGCGTGCCGTGGTTGATCAGTGGGCCACGTAAAAAGCTGATCAAAAAACTTATTTGCCGAAGGTAACTTCGCAATGGCTGCCTAGCAGTAGGCAACCCTGGCTGAGGAGGTTTGTCGGAGACGTCCAAAAGCCGGTAGCCAATTCCGTCTAGCTTTAGAGTCATGTTGAGCACGCTCGAAGTGAAATCAAGTTCTCGACTAGCCACACTGAAACCTGGTCGACAGGGGATTAGTGGGGCGAAGAATCAAAGAGTCGACTACGCACGTAGAAGCTTTCATGGATTCATCTCGGGACGCGGGTTCGATTCCCGCCGCCTCCACTTTTCTTTCTCGTTGCCAGCTGGCGACACGGGGCGACTTGCAGCGACATAACCCCTGCACTCGCAGGGGTTTTCGCTTTCTATCCCCCGCTCCTCGTCTTGCTTATCGTTGTCATGCGTTGCCGCCCGATGACTGCTTGAGCCAGTCGATTTCCTGACAATATCCTGACAAGGTGCCGGCAGCGACCGCAGGGCCTTGGCTTGGTCGTCGAGGTAAATGTGGGTGTAACGCATGGTCATCCGAACGTCGCTATGTCGAGCAAGTTCGCATGCTTCGGGAAGCGTCGCTCCATTCCGCAGCAATTCCGTGATGTGCGTATGCCGTCCAGCGGCGTGAAAATCGGCGATGCCTTCATCGTTCCTATACGCAATCCCGACTCGCTCCAGATCCTTTTTCACCATTAGCCAGGTTTTCCGTTTGCCAAGCTTTGGGAATAAAAGTTTGTTTCGGCCAAGGACCTGGGTCCACTCGCGGATCAATGGAATGACGTCGGGATGAAGCGGCAGAACGTCCTTCTTGCGATGTTTCGAAGATTTCGCCTCTACAGTTACGGTTGGCTGATCCGTGTCCAGATATCCTGACATACCCTTGGTTTTTCCGCGGTTTTATGGAATTTTCGGCGGGGGTAATGCGTCTTATTGATGTCCAGGTTTTTGATCAGATACGTCCTGGTTTTGAGGCGCACGGATGTCACAGACGCAATTGGATTTCACAGAAGAGTTGGGATTGCCGCAAGGCGCTGTGGCGGTCAACCAACGAGTCTGGTTTCAGGATCTCAACGGCAATCGCGCCGTCTTCGTCGATCAGACTCCCTTCTATTGCTACCCACTGTCCGATGAAACCTTGCATCGCTTTTGCGCCATCCAGTTGGTCGAAGCTGGCGTCGCCAAAGTCAAATCCGTTTGCCAAACATTTGACATCCATCCGCGAAACTTCTCCCGTCTTCGCACCAAGTTTCGCCAACAGGGTATTGTCGGTTTGATCCCCGAAAGAACCGGTCCCAAACCGAAACGACCTCCAACGCTCGCGGCTGGAATCGTCCAACTCTACCGCCAGGGCAAAAGCACATACGACATTGCAACACAACTCGGCATCAGTCCCTCCACCGTGGGACGCGTCTTGAAAGAGCAAGGTGTTCAACTTCGCTCTCCATTTGACTATCACAAACCTTTACAGATGCCAGCGGAAGACGGCGAAAGCCAACGTGACTTGTCACAAGCCATCGAGCCCCAAGTTGTCGAACAAGTCACCGAGCCCCAAGTCGTCGAATCGCAAGTCGTCGAACTGCAAGTCGTCGAACCGCAAGTCGTCGAACTGCAAGTTGTCGAACCGCAAGTCGCCAAACCGCAAGCCACGGTCGAAGCGACCAGCATCCCGTACGCTTCGCCGCCGGATCGCTTGGCGATGATTATGGGATGGATCGAAGAGGCGCCGGTGGAATTTCAATCGACCGATAGCGTAGCGAACGCGGGCGTGTTATTGGGCTTGGCGTTGCTCGAAGAAACGCACCTGCTGGACGAGGCGCGAGCGGTCTACGGCCGGCTGAAAAACGGCTGGTATGGCCTGCGGAGTCTGCTGTGGACGCTGGTGATGATGTCCTTGTTGCGGATCAAGCGGCCGGAACAACTCAAGCACCATGACCCGGCCAGCCTGGGGCGTGTGTTGGGATTGCCCCGCGCCGCCGAAGTCAAAACGTTGCGTCGCAAGTTGAGCGAAATCGCCGACCGCGGCCAAGCGGCGGAGCTGCATCGCCGCTTGGCCCAACGCCGCGCTGCGAAGCAGCCGGCGGCCTTAGCCACGCTCTATGTAGACGGCCACGTGCGTTCCTATCACGGCAAACATCGGCTTGGTAAAACGCATATCAGCCGCCTGAAACGGGTGATGCGGGCCGAAACGGATTACTGGGTGCATGAGGCCAACGGCCAGCCGTTGCTGGTGGTCCACGAGTCGGTCGACACGAGTTTTCGCGAAGCGTTGCGAGACCGCGTACTTCCGGAAATCCGTCAGCTGGTCGGCGACCGCCGTGTGCGGATCGTGTTTGACCGCGAAGGTTGGAGCCGCGAGTTGTTTCACGATTTGTTGCATTTGAACTTTGACTTTGTCACCTATCGCAAGGGTCCCTACCAACCGCTGCCGGAGAGCGACTTTGAGTCGACGACGTTCCAAGTACCAGGACAGCCGGCGGTGCATTACGAGTTGGCCGAGACGACGTTCGAACAGGAAGGCTGGCCGCGCCTGCGGTTGGTGGCGGTGAAGAAGAAGAACGGAGGTCAAACGCACGTGTTGGCAACGGGCCGCCTGACGTGGGAGACGCTGGATCAGGAGGTCGGCGCGGCAGACTTGCCAGCGGCCGAGATCGCGTGGTGGATGTTCCATCGCTGGAGCCAAGAAAACTGGTTCAAGTACATGAGAACGGAGTACGCATTGGATGTTTTAGTCGATTATTCGGTGGAACTGGATGATGCGACACGCCCGGTGGTGAACTCGCGTTGGCGCGAACTGGATCGCCAAGTGACATCGTCGCGGAGTCGTTTAGAACGTGGTGAAGCGAAGTACGCCCGCTTGGTCTTGAAAGCGGAAGAGAAGGTGTCCGAGGAGAACGCATTGGAGGAGAATTCCAAGGGCAAGTCGGAAACCGAGGCGCAGTCAAGCTGTGTGAAGGAGAATTGCGAATGTCTCACCTGCCGCAGTCGCGCGCAGGCGCGTGAGGTAGCGAAGCTATCAGCAGAGTACGAACGTCTTCGGGCGGAACGACATGAGACGCCGCGGAAGATTCCGTTGAGCGAGGCATCCGATCGGGATGATGTGAAATTGGGTTACGAGCGAAAACTGTTCACCGACACGATCAAGTTGAGTGCATATGAGATCGAAACGCGTCTTTACGAGATGCTTGGTGGGACGTTCTGCAATAGCGAGACGGAAGGTCGCGGCTTAATCCAAGCGATCCTTGGTGCCAGCGGCGACCTTCGCGTCGGCTCAGGAGTGCTCGAGGTGCATCTAAATCAATTGAGTGCGCCGCGTTACACGGAGGCGATGCAATCGTTGTGCGGGCAGTTGAACGCGATGTCGCCGAGCC
>CBDUAB010000705.1:0-3416 GCA_965365045.1 uncultured Planctomycetales bacterium | reverse complement strand
ACAACGCTCTGGGAAGGCCTGAAAAGCGCAAAATCATTTCCCGTCACAGTGCCTCGCGCCATCACGAGCCCAACCATCAGTCCCGGTGATGTTGCCCCGAAGCCTGCATCGCTTTCTTTTCTTTTGGCCTCCGCATCCAATCATGCACATGCGTTCTTGCCGCATGAAAATCCAAAGCGATGCCAGGCCATCGCCAAGGAGATCCAAAGAATCACATCCATTCCCGACGTTGATCGGAACCCCACGGCGCAACGTCGTTGACAATTTTCGCGAAACAGGCTTGTGGATGACACGAGGCGAGTGTCACTCAATGTGCTTCGGCGTCACGAACAGCTACAAACCGCTCTCTTGGACACGCTCGGCTCGCGTGACCCACCTAAGGCCTCAATGGCGTTGCCGTCCGCGGGTGCTGAGGATGGCACACTGCTCAGTCAATGACGTACTTAGAGTTCTTAACGTCCTCGTGTCGAATCTCATCTACCGGTTCACGCTTTTCTTCACCGGCGTACAGACGATTGGGTGCGTTGAACACCCAAGCCGGCACAGTGCCGGTGTTTTTGTAAGCATGCACAACTCCTGGCGGGATGATCACATTCTGCATGTTCTGCTCACCGACCTCGACAACATGTTTATTCCCGTACGTTGGTGAATCGGGCCGACTGTCCCAGAGATAAAGCTTAAAGCGACCGGGTCCCACGAAAGAAAAACAATCAGTCTGTTCGACGTGTTCGTGCGGCCCGCGCACGACGCCTGGCAAAGTTTCACTAACGTAGGCCATTTGGGGATGGAGTTGCGAGTCCAGCTGATCACTTCGAAACAATTCGCAAAGCCAGCCACGTCCGTCCGCGTGGGTTGCAAGTGATCGAAAGACGACACCGTCGATCGGGCCATCTTGGAATGTGTCCGATTCGCTCGGACAGCGATCGGTCCATACTACTGGCTCTGCCATTGATTAACTCCAGATAACAGACTTTCGGTTCCCAATTGACAAATCGGCGCAGCTACGGGTTTTGTCTGATCAGACCGATTCGTCCGTTCTGACTTGGTGAGCAAACTGAGCAGGTATTGTCCATATTCATTTGGAAATCCACGAGCGAGTGACGACAATTGCGACGCCGAAATGAATCCCTGGCGAAAGGCGACTTCTTCGATACAAGCAACTTTTAATCCCTGGCGTGCCTCGATCGTCTGGATGAAATTGGCGGCTTGCAATAACGATTCATGTGTGCCCGTATCGAGCCAGGCAAAGCCGCGCCCTAATTGCATGACACGCAACTCTCCGCTATTCAGATAGTGGCGATTGACGTCGGTGATTTCGAGTTCTCCACGCGCCGAAGGGCGCAACTCAGCCGCAATGTCTACCACCTGGTTGTCGTAGAAATAAAGCCCTGTCACGGCGTAGTTGGATTTAGGATTGTGGGGTTTTTCCTCCAGCGAAACGGCGCGACCTTCTTCGTCCAATTCAACAACACCATAGTGTTGCGGTTCTTTGACCGGATAAGCGAAAACCGTTGCACCGCGGCTGGCTGCGACCGCGGCGGTGAGCATCGCCTGTAGGCCGTAACCGTAGAAGAGATTATCTCCCAGCACGAGCGCGACTTGGTCGTTGCCAATAAAGGAGCGGCCAATGATGAAGGCTTGTGCTAATCCTTGGGGTTGCGGCTGCACAGCATACCGGATGGTCATGCCCAATTGGCTTCCGTCCCCCAAGAGACGCTCGTATGCTCCAATGTCCGCGGGGGTCGAGATGACCAAAACTTCTCGAATTCCAGCCAACATGAGCGTCGAAAGCGGGTAATAGATCATCGGTTTGTCGTAGACAGGCAATAGCTGCTTGCTAATTGACTGCGTTACAGGATACAGGCGCGTACCCGATCCACCTGCCAAAACGATGCCCTTGCTGACCGGTTTAGGATTTGTCATATAGATGCTTTCGCCGCGTTTAGTCCAAGCCGGTCACGCTGATAGACACCCGATGTAACTCGGTCCACCCAAACGCTATTGTCTAAATACCATTGCACGGTACTTCCGAGACCGGACTCAAAACTTTGTTGAGATCGCCAGCCGAGTTCATCACGAATTTTAGAGATATCAATGGCGTACCTTTGATCATGGCCAGGCCGGTCCTCGACGAACGTAATCAGATTGCTGCACGGCGTATGTGGCAAACCGGGACGTAAGCGATCCACGGTATTACAAATTGCCTCGGTCACTTCGAGATTGGTACGCTCGCAGTTGCCGCCAATGTTGTACGTCTCGCCAGGCCGCCCTCGCATCAAGACTGCCATCAGTGCCCGGCAGTGGTCTTCGACGAACAGCCAGTCACGAACGTGCCGTCCGTCGCCATAGACTGGCAACGGCTTGCCGTCCAACGCATTGAGGATCATCAAGGGGATGAGCTTCTCCGGAAACTGATTAGGGCCGTAGTTGTTGGACGAGTGCGTGATCAGCACAGGCAGACCGAACGTGTGATGGTAGGCGCGGACAAAGTGATCGGATGCAGCTTTGGATGCCGCATAGGGTGAATTGGGCGAATACATGCTTTGTTCGGTAAACATGCCCGTGGCGCCAAGGGAGCCGTAGACTTCGTCCGTGGAAACATGGAGAAACCGAAACTGTGACTTTTCATCGCCACGCAGTTCATTCCAATGAAACCTTGATGCCTCGAGCAACTGATGTGTCCCGCTGACATTAGTGGAGACAAAATCCGCCGCATCATCAATCGAGCGATCAACGTGCGACTCCGCGGCAAAATGCACGATCGCACTGGGACGATAATCCTTGAAAAGCGACGACAGCAAGTCACGGTCACAAATGTCACCTTCGACAAAACAATGCAGCGGATCGTCGATTACGCTGGCCAACGAGTCCAGATTGCCCGCATACGTCAATTTGTCGAGATTTATGACCCGTGACTGGCGTTGGGCGATCAATTGCCGGACAAAGCAGCTGCCGATAAATCCCGCGCCGCCGGTGACCATGATTGTATTCATCGCCCAATGCCTCTGGTTACCGAGTTGATAGTGATTTTTCTTGAGTCTCGGAATCGTCGACTTGGGTCGTGCAACGAAAATACTCGCCTAAGGCGCTACGCCAACTCGCTAGCGGCGGGCTGCCAGCCAGACTACGGTACTTTGTTGTCTCGAGCACGCTGTAGCTGGGACGAACTGCACGAGCACCGTAGTCAGCACTCGAAACGCGCTTCATTGCCACTGACATCTTTGCCTGTTGGAGTACCTCTCCCGCGAAGTCGTGCCAGCTTACGGCGCCGCCGTTGGTCACGTGATAAGTGCCATAGGCTTCGGTTTGAATCAGAAAAAGGATCGCCCGAACTACATGTGGTATGTAACTCGGTGAACACACCTGATCGTCAATGATTCGAAGCATGTTGCCCGCATGGCCCAGCTTCAACATCG
>CBDUAB010000704.1:0-3419 GCA_965365045.1 uncultured Planctomycetales bacterium | reverse complement strand
CGTTGACCAAACAAGCGATGTTGCCGTCGAGTTTTACGTAACTCAGCTTGGCCTTGCCGGCACGGACCTCGTATGGATCTTCTTCAGCTATGTCGCGTAGTTCTTTGATGGCCGGATGACGGAAGAGACCGTTGTCGTCAAAACTGATCTTGGCATCCAGAGCGATCACTTCGCCTGTTCCAGTCACGACAAGCGGATTGATTTCGGCAAGACTGCAATCGAGATCGATGAAGAGCCGGCAAAGGGCTTTCATGAATTTGTCGGCACTGCGAACAGTCGTGCCGGTCAGCTCCAGTTTTTGGCACAACTTACGGACCTGGTAGCTGTGCAAACCGACGTAAGGATCAAAGCGTTCCCTAAAGATCTTCTCCGGTGTTTCCGCCGCGACCTTTTCTATCTCCACACCACCTTCGCGGGAAACCATCAACACCGGTTTGGCGGCGGCGCGGTCGAGCACGATTCCCAGGTAGAGTTCGCGGGCGATATCGCAACCTGCTTCGACGAGTACTTGCCGTACCGTTTGGCCTTCGGGTCCAGTTTGGATCGTGACGAGGTTATTGCCTAACAGATTTCCAGCAACTTGGGCCGCTTCGTCAGCGCTGCGCACCAACTGCACACCATGCTGCTTGGGGTTTTCCTTTGTCGTACCCTTGCCACGTCCGCCCGCGTGGATTTGCGCTTTGACAACGGCCAGATCGCCGCCCAAATTGTCGAATGCGACGCGTGCCTCGTCGGCTGTCTTGGCGACGATATTCTCGGGCACCGCGATACCGGCGTCGCGCAATAAGGCCTTAGCTTGAAATTCGTGGATCTTCATGAGGGCTTTCCAAAGTAAATTCCGCACAGCAAGTTGCGGATTATAGCGCCGCCTAAAAAGAATGGTCAAGGATGGCCAAAACCTCGACGAGTCGACGGCGAACGCCGTAAGTCAATAGCTCTCCGACAATTCGAAAGTGTCGCGGAAGAATCGAGAACCGTCGTTTATCGTTCGTCGAGCGCCAGATTCCCGATAATCGTTTCTGCGCCAGGGGTCATGGATCGCAGCTTGTCAGACAGGTGCTGTTTTTCTGAAACGGTCGCCGATACCAGTTTTCGCTTGAAGAGGCCAAGCTTCTTGCGGCGATGCCGTCTCCGTTTCAGCTCCTTACGTCGTTCACTGCAACTCACTGTGTTAACCTCCTCGAGGGGCTTCGTGTAACTAAAAGACTGGAAATTCTCAAGAACCCATCTTTTTACCATTGCTACGCGCCAGGGTCAACTTCGCGTCGACTCGGATGAGGGGTCCGGGCGACGCCGCTAAAGGTTTTTTGATGGGTCACGCGAGCCGAGCGTGACCGAGTGAGCGGTCTGTAGCGGTTTGCGGCGCCGAGGCCACATTGAGTGACACTCGGCTCGTGTCACCCACCATGCCTGTTTTCAACGTGCAAAAATCCTTAACGGCGTTGGGGCCGAGTGCCCGACCGAACTTTTTCAGTAGCCCGTTGACAATGAAAAGTGGCATACTGCGTTTGCACACGTCACGAGTCCCGATGAAGAACGCTCGTCATGAAGTCAAATCTCATCCAACTGTTGCCATTCACGACGTTGGCGTTACTGTCAAGCGTAACGCTTGCGGCCCAAACAACGTCCGTCTGGACAATTCATACTCATGAGTCCCGGGCGAGTTTCCGTGGCCTATGTGTCGTAAATGACCAGGTCGTCTGGGCCAGCGGTAGCGAAAACACAGTGGTCCGATCGACAGACGGTGGCAAGTCCTGGATGACAGTTTCACCGATTATCGAGCCACTCGGCGAAAAGTCGCTCGACTTTCGCTCGATCAGCGCGTTTGATTCACAGAATGCGGTAATCATCAGCGCGGGAACTCCGGCGCGAGTCTATCGGACGATAGATGGCGGAAAACGTTGGCGGCAAGTGTTCGTGGACAATCGCCCCGCTGCCTTCTTCGACGCTGTGGCTTTTTGGAATCGAAACCATGGTATCGCCTTCAGCGATCCAATCGACGGTCGCTTGCATTTGATCCGCACTCGAGATGGTGGCAAGTCCTGGTCGATCTTGCCAGGCGAATCGCGGCCACGTACTCTGCAAGGAGAAGCTGGATTTGCGGCGAGTTGTTCCTGTCTGTGTGTGCACCAAAGTGGTCACGCCTGGATCGGCCTCGGCGGCAAGCATGACGGAGGGCATGCTCGTGTGTTGCTGTCGACAGATCATGGAAGAACTTGGGCGGCAGCGGTTACTCCCATCACTTCAACAGAGAAGAGCGGAATATTCTCTATCGCTTTTGTCGACACTCGACGAGGAGTCGCCGTGGGCGGAACCTACGATAAACCGGACGATGCAACGAGCAACATTTGTATAACCGATGACGGTGGAAGAAGTTGGCAAGTGCCTGAGTCCCGGCCGAGCGGATTCAGGAGTTGTGTTGCCATTCGCCGCATTGACGAACAACTTCAGCTGATTTGCGTGGGAAGCAACGGTTGTGACATCTCAACAGACTTTGGAAACAACTGGAAGACGCTATCACAACAACCGTTTCACGCGATCGCTTTTTCGCGCTCAGGTACCCTCGGTATAGCTGTTGGCGGTGACGGCAAGGTCGGCGTCTGGCAAGATCGATCGTCCGGCAATTGACTGGCTGGGGGCAGGAAAGTACTTCGCATGGCAATTGATGTGCAAGATGACGACAGCCTGTAAATCCGGCGTGGGTTTCTTCGGCCTGGCACGCTTGCTAGAATCTGTCACGGCATCATTTCGGAAATTGATGCTCGTGCTGCCTGTTGCTCTTTTCATCGCGGTACACGCTGCGTGCGGTGCGTGTGCTGGCAACATACGGTGGATCGACGTAGTGCAATGTATCGGGCGAATCCCAACGGTGATGACGTTCGCGGCTTCTGTTGATTCAATCACCACGCCACGAGAACGCTGGATGACTTTGGGCAGCTGCTGCGCGAGCGTTGTCATCCATGCGTTGAGGTCACAAGGTTGCCCACCACGCAGTCGCTACGACCAGGCGAACGATTATTTGCCACACCCACCACGAGCCATCTGAGAGACGACAATCTGACGGACTGCACGGGCAAATTCCTTGGGGCCGAATTACCAGCCGATTCCCAAGTCCGTTAGCTTGCCTCTAAGATCCTGTAAATCCCATAACCTCATGGCTGTCTCACTTAGCTCGTGTAACGGTAGTAGTGCGTTGGATTTGTGGTAAGAAACCTGTAGCGTCGTAAATTCACCAGTCGAGGTGCAACTCCGCTAACGATTGATGCAGTGCCTGCAAATCCCACACGCGAATGCCACTTTCGTTGCAGAAAAGTACGGCAAGTTCATTGCGGCGTGGGTTGAAGCTGAGGCGGTTAACGGGGCGATGCGCGGGTGACTCCAAGCTCAGATTCGGTTGGCTTTTCCATCTGCCAATTGCC
>CBDUAB010000703.1:0-3432 GCA_965365045.1 uncultured Planctomycetales bacterium | reverse complement strand
GATTGAATTCGTCGACGCGCGCTTCATGATCGCTGTAACGGAATTCATGGCCGCGATTGAATTCGAATTTGAATTTTGGTTTCGACCAGTTCACGGTCGATTGGCCACGGACACGTACTTGCAAGTTATCGTAGAACTCGCCATCAAAAAACGCTGACGCCGGAGACCAGTTTTTGTTGTTACCGTTGCCCGTTTTGTGCCACTCGGGATCCGGTACGAACCATTGAAAAACAGGCAGCGTCGTCTTGATCTCCGGCGTTTGGATTACCGTGCCAAAGTATTCGGGAAATCCGTTCGTATTGGAGGAGTCCGGAAGATACGGTGCCGAAAATGGCCTGGCTTCGACGTCAAGCGTCGAGATTCGGTACCGCAACATCGTGCCAGCCAAGTCTGTGACAATACCTCCGCCCGCCAGATAGGCCGCTTCGATCTGATCCGCGCTGATCACGCCCGTGTAGATTCCGTCGCCGGCAACGTCTCCGCCGATGGTTCCATCATCGAACATGAACGTTGAGAATTCGTCACCGTACATTACCCGGTACGCCAATGTTACCGAGACTGGGGGTGGGCCCAATGGATGGATGCGTGCGCTGACCGTCAAATCTTCACCGCTGGCTGGCGCCACCGGTTCATGGTGAACATCGCCAACGATGGGTCCCAGTTCCATCGCGCCGTTGTTGATCGCACCCGGCGTCGCGGGCGTCAAGTACCCCGTGTCAAAGCGACTTACGCTGATTGCCGTTGCCGAGAGGCCGTACGACACGTCGGTAATCTGTGGTGGAAATGAGGGTGTAAGTTCGCTGACGATCGTTTCGCCGTCTTCAGCGACCAAAGCCAAGTAATCGCCCCTTGATGCAAGTTTGAAATCCGTATGCAAATCGCCGGTCACATCCGTGCGATCCTTGCCCGATGCGAACACGGTCAGAAACTGACCCGGTGCGAGCGACACAGCCGGAAAACGCCAACCGGTCAAATCGCCCGGATCATCGGTCAGAAACCATCCGTCGAGGTCTACCGGCTGGTCGCCATAGTTGTACAACTCGAGCCAATCCGGACTGTCGCCATCTTTGTCTATCAAAGTGTCACGATTATCAGCCGCAATTTCGCTGATCGTGACGGTATGTTCGTTCACAATCAACTTGACTGACACGGCTAGGGCCGTCGTGATTTCGTCGCTGACCTCATACGTAAAGACATCAGTTCCCACGAAGCTCACATTAGGCGTGTAGATAAAGCTGCCATCGACCGTGAACGCCAGTGTGCCGTGATCGACGTTTTCGACAAGCGCAACCGTCACGTCGGCGGCGCCTAGATTCACGTCATTGGACAATACGCCTGCCGACTCACCAACTGAGAACGAACGATCGGCGATCAGCAAGTAGGCGTCCGGGACCCCAATCGGCGCATCGTAGCGGTCAAAGACTTGAATCGTAACGGTTGCCGGCTCCGAATTGCGTTGATCGCGGGCAGCGTATGAAAAGAAATCCACACCTTGGAAATTTGGTGTCGGTTGATAGACGAAAGATCCGTCCGCCGACAATTCCAAAGTTCCGTGTTGGGGTTGATCGACCAATTCCGCGGCGAACGGATCTTGTTCTAGATCCGAATCGTTAGCCAACACCCCGTCGGTGGCACTGACAACGAGCGTGGAATCCTCATCAACCGTATAAGCGTCGTCATTTGCTGTTGGTGAAAAGTTAAAATATTGTGCCAGCAACTGAGTCGTCAGGTCATAAGCCTCAGCGTTTGACAGCTGCGTGTCGTAAAGCCGCACTTCGGCAATATCTCCGTCGTACGGCGAGCGGCCTGTCTGCAGAGCACCAAAGGTGATATCCCGGGCGGCGCGTGGGGCTGTGCCGCCGTCCGTGCGTGCATCGACAGTACCGTCCGTATAGAGCGTGATGGTGCCAGCGCTGCGCGTGTATATCGCGACATGAGCGCCACCGTCATTCAGGCCAGTGAGCGTCGAGTATTGTGTCGTTGCGGGGCGCCCCAAACCAGCGGCGACTTGTCCGTGACCATTAATGACGAGGCCCCAGTCTTGGACAAAGCCCACAAGGTTTGTGTCGACCAAGCCGGAATTGAGGTACCACTCGGATTCTTCGCCGACTAACTCAGTTGATGACGTGGAGAAGACGACGGCGACAGAAAAATCGTTAACGCCAGCCATTGGACTTTCGTTCGCGTCGACGCGCAGCAAATCCCTGCCATCAGATGGCGTGAATCGCACCACGGAATGTCCGTTCAGAGCGTTTTCCACCAACAGCGGTTGCCCCTCGGCCGTCGCTGAGATGTTCGCGACCCTGTCACTCCAGGCTGCGACCGGTTCACCGGAAGCCGTGGCTTCGCGCAAATCATCCGCGGTCCAATGGCCGACCAAGTTGACTGCGAGGAGGCGGCGGTCTTCCAAGCGTTCGAGTCGTGATGTGACGTGTCGTCGCCTACGGAGCATGCCTTAACCTATTTCAGCGCGGCGAAGTAGCGAACAGTATCTAGCCCGCATTTCTCACAGTAGGCCGGAACGAGGTCGCAAAGCCTTGCCGGAACAGCGCAAACGCAGTTTTCTCTTTTGAAACCGTGTTCACGAGACTACCCGCAACGCAGCGACCGAAGTTCCGGCAGAGTCTGCGTTTGCTCGTTCCGGCCTACAAGTGTGTGAGAAATGTGGGCTAGCGGCGGCGGTAAGTCGCCGCTTTTTTGTATCTTCGGCGTACAAAAAACGTCACGGCGGCGAAATGCTGCAGTTCCAGCTTCACAAGACGGATTCCCAGTCCAGCGCTCGACGCGGTACCCTGTCAACACCGCGTGGTACCGCTGAAACTCCAACGTTTATGCCCGTCGGCACGCTCGGTACCGTGAAGGGCGTTGAAATCGAGCAGTTAAATGCGACCGGCGCACGGATTGTGTTGGGCAATACGTACCATTTAGCATTGCGACCCGGCGAAGACGTCGTCGCCGAGCTTGGCGGACTTCACACGTTCATGGGTTGGCCGGGGTTGATTCTCACCGATAGTGGTGGATTTCAGATTTTTAGTTTGGCACACCGGACAAAGATCACCGATGAGGGTGCCGTATTCCAAGCGCACACGGACGGGCGACGTCTGGAAATGACTCCCGAACGCTCGCTTGAGATTCAGCGACGGTTGGGCAGTGATATCGCCATGGTGCTCGACCACGTCGTTGCTTTGCCCAACGAGATGGACCGCATTCACGACGCGTGTCAGCGAACCATCCTCTGGGCCAAACGCTCGCGGGAGTACATGTCTGGACTCCATGGCGAGGAGTCCGCTGGATTTGCCCCCGCTGTATTTGCCATAGTCCAGGGCGGACTCGACGCGGATTTACGGGCACGTTGCGCCGAATCACTCGTTGCCCTTGATTTTGACGGCTACGCCATTGGCGGGCTAAGTGTCGGTGAATCGCCCACTCAGA
>CBDUAB010000702.1:0-3436 GCA_965365045.1 uncultured Planctomycetales bacterium | reverse complement strand
CATGGATCGTACCGACATTACCAGTTTACGTGACGGTGAAAACAGACTCACTGTGCATGCCAAGGCCATCCACCGACAGCGCCGCCTCGAAGTAGCATTGCACGTAGGCGATCGATTCCAGGCCAGGCAACAATATGACAAGCAATTATTGCAAGTCGTTCAACACCTCCAAGAGGTCGAAGCTCGCGAATCCAGTTCATCTAATCAGGAGGCAATCTCAAAAATCATCGAGCGCATTTCGGCCTATAGAAAAATGCATTTCGAGTGATCACCGACTCGCGCTTGGGATGGATGTCAACGCCGCACGATCTCAGCGGCAACACGACGCACTGGTCTTTGTTCCAGAAGGTCGCAACCGGTCGCCCGCACGGCGAATACCGAGGATTCATTAATGCTGCTGCGATACCATCCGTTCAAAACGAAGCATGGGCCAGCGTGTCATTCTGAGGGAGCGGGCACCGACGCGCAGCGTTGGCCGGCGACCGAAGAATCTACCAACGAGTAGGAAACACAGCGACGGTAGAACTCGCGCCACGCGTTAAACTCCGAGGTTTCGGCCCGTTCGTTGTGATACGGTACTGGTGGATCCTTATAGTCGGTGAAGCTCCTTCAGGATGACATTCGTGGCATTTACACGCTCGGTCCACAAAACTTGAACGTTATTGGCATTAAACGACGTGCGGACGACCGGTTGCGCCCGTTCCGGAAACAACAGTAGCGTCACCGGACGTGCGGTGACCGCCCCGGTTTGGTATAATGGCCCGTTCTGTATTGGTTCGTTAAAGCTTAGACGAGATTCTCAGCGGGAGAAAAAGGAGATTAAACGATGAAACGGTCGGTTTGCATAATTTGCTGTCTTTCCATCCTCGCGTCGCAGGCACCGCCCAGTTTTGCTCAAACCGAGTTTATGAAGACGCTGAAAAAGAAGTATGACTTCAGAACCGTATCTTGTTACACTTGCCACTCGCGCAAATCGGAAGTTCCCGAGGATCAGCAGGCGGCTTTCAAGGAGAATGCAAAAAAGTTTCACAATACATTTGGCAAGGAGTTCGTCAAGCTTCTAAAGGGCAAGGAAGTAACCAAGCGTCTAACGGACGTTAAGAAGCTTGCGTCCGACGATCCTGAAAAAACGAAAGTCAAAGATGAAGTGAACAAAGAATTCCTTGAGGCGCTCAAAAAGGTTGAAACCTTGGAAGCCCCCACGGGCGAAACCTACGGCGAGCTGTTAAAGACAGCAACGCTCAAGGGTGTCAAGTCGCGGTAACTGTCAAGTCGCGGTAACTGTCAAGCCGCGATAACTGTCAAGTCGCGGTAACTGGGACAAGAAATATAAAGGAGACTATCCAAAATGATCACTGTCGGCATGAATTATCACGTTATTGAAGGCAAGCAACAGGACTTTGAAGAGAAGTTCGCTGCCGTAATCAGCGCCTTACGTGCTGCCGAAGGCCACAGCAGTTCGACATTGTGGAAGGATGTCAGCGACACGGCCTCATACCTCATTACGAGCGAGTGGTCGGACGAACAGGCGTTTATGGAATTCATCCAAAGCGAGGCCTTCAAAGACGTGACGAACTGGGGCAAAGAGCAAATTCTCTCGGGCCGTCCACAGCATAAGATCTACAAGAACTAAGAGCGCAAGTCTGGTTTTGATCTCCGCTCCACCGAGATGAGCTCAGAGGTGGCGTGAAGTACTTAAGTGAACGCGCGTGCGATCCATTGGTGGATCATGAAATGTTTTGGATTGATTTGCTTGTGCTTGTTTATGGCCGTCATTTGCTGCGCCGCGGTGGCACAGGAAGATGTCGCGGACATTCGCTCAAAGAAGTTCACTTTAAACTCGGACAAATTGCAGTACTTCCTTGTTGCCGGTACAGAGAAGCTCGAAGCGCCGCGGGACGGATACAAACTGTTGATCGTCATGCCCGGTGGCGACGGCAGTGCTGAATTCCTGCCATTCGTGAAACGGATCTACAAACATGCGCTGGATGACCAGTACCTTGTTATTCAGCTACTGGCACCGAAATGGAACGCGCGCCAGCAAATCGTATGGCCGACGGCCAGCGACAAAGTTCGAGGCAAAAAAGCCTCCATGGAAGATTTCCTAATTGCCGCTGTCGATGATCTGCGCAAACGCACCCGGGTCGATGAACGGTGCATCTTCACCCTCTCTTGGTCATCCGGAGGCCCCGCCGCGTATGCGGCGTCATTGAGCAAGAAAACGCCCGTGACTGGCAGCTTCGTGGCGATGAGCGTTTTCAAGCCCAATCAGTTGGCCGGCCTCGAGCGAGCCAGCGACAAGAACTATTACATCCTACATTCCCCGCAGGATAAGGTGTGCCCATACAGGATGGCAGTCTCGGCGCGCGACACCTTACGAGAACACGGGGCCATGGTTGAATTCGTTGAATACGCGGGCGGGCACGGCTGGCGTGGGAATGTTTTTGGCAACATTCGCAACGGCGTTGGGTGGCTGGAAGACCAGATGAAGCAATGATCACTCAATCGCCTCACGTCGCTGCGTTGGTGTTGGGCTCGTACAAACTTTGCCAACCGTGAAGACATAACGAGCATTGACCGGCTGCCATCCATGAGATCAGCAAAATGATGCCGATCGTCGCGATTCGCATCCAACGGAAATACCTGGTTCTCAGACTCTGCACTTTCGTCCGCGTCTCCGACAGGCTGTTCCCCAATTCTTCGAGGCGGGAATCAATGGAGCTGAGAGTCGCAATCACGCGCAGGGCCACTTGAATCGCTGGATTAATATCTTCTTCGAGTAGATTTGCTTCGCCGGCTTTGGCTGTCCGCGCGCGGATTCTCTCTGCCGACTCCGTGGCTTGCGTCAACTGGATCCGCAACGATGCTAGGTCTTCGAGCAGGCGGTCGGCCGCGTCGGTATCAACCGGAGCGCCCGTCGACTTTCCCACCTCCAGAGCCTGTTGTACGAGTTGGATCGACGATTCTGAAAACTCGAGCCATTGGTCGGCCTGCTGGAGACCGGACGCAAGCTGCTCGGCCCTTTCCTCAACCTCAAGTCGCGAAATGAGACGATCGTTCGCTTGTTTCTTCGTCCAATCCTTCAGGCCTTGCTCGATGTCTTGCGAAGTGATTGTCGCCGCCTGAACACGTTCTCTGATGCCTGCAAACCTGTCTCGAACAGTCGCGAAACAACTATCGATCTGTGTGAACACATCATCGGCAGTCCGGTTCAGCCGTGAGCCGACTAGCAAGACGCCGAGAATTCCCGCAACACAAACGACAACGCCGATGCCGCCAAGTGACAAGGTCGTAAGAGGTAGAAGTCGTTTGGTCGCCGTCATAATGGCGCTTTCTTTTCAGAACCTCCAGCCGCCCCATACTTTGCTCAAAACCCCTTGAGAGGCTGCTGAAAAAGTCGCCGAAAGTAGGTCCCGCTTGCCGAGCGGGACCTCCG
>CBDUAB010000701.1:0-3442 GCA_965365045.1 uncultured Planctomycetales bacterium | reverse complement strand
CATTGGAAGATCCTTCGGTCGCTGTCGCTCCCTCAGGATGACAGTTGTGCTTTCAGGATAACAAATTACAGCAATGTCGTGACTCAAGATGGCGATGTCCATCTATCCAAGGCGAAAAAACATGGTTTTGGTCATTGTGTCTTGCCGGGTAAGGCTGAGTCCAATCATAATTAGCTGGCGCCCCCAACGTTGCGATTAACTGAATCCTACACAATCGCCATTTTCCTGCTACCAATATTCCTGCCTAAATTGAGGCGACATCTTGGGCAGGAAAATTCAGAGCAGAAACATTGGTCAACGAAAAAGTGAAAACGACGATCAGACTACCCCTTCTTGTCATGTTCCTGATTTCGGCGCTGCCCGTGTGCGCCCTGGCGTCAGATGAAATGCGATTTAACCGCGATGTTCGGCCAATCTTGTCAGCCAATTGCTATCCGTGTCACGGGCCCGACGCGAACAATCGCCAGGCCGATCTGCGTTTGGACACGGCGGCAGGCATCGAGTACGCGTTTGCTGACGGAAGCCTCGACGACAGCGAGGCGTGGCAGCGGATCACCTCGGACGACGATGAATACCGTATGCCGCCACCCGATTCTCATCACGAAGTAAAAGCCGAAGAGATCGCGCGGCTGCGGACTTGGATCGAACAAGGCGCCAAGTGGGAAGGACATTGGTCCTTTATCACGCCGACCCATCCCACGGTTCCGCACCTGACCGATGCGTCACGAATCATCAACCCCATCGACGCGTTCATTCAGGCCCGCCTGGTAGCGCAAGGCCTGCGGCCCGCCGCGATGGCCGAACGCCAGCGTTTGTTGCGTCGGGTGACATTCGATCTCATCGGATTACCGCCCACGTTGGACGAGATTGATACGTTCATGGCGGATGACTCGGACGAAGCGTACGAGACTGTCGTTAACCACTTGCTAAGTTCACCACACTTTGGCGAGCGCATGGCCGTAGCATGGATGGACGCAGCCCGCTACGGCGATACCAGCGTCTTTCATGCAGACGGGCCACGCGACATGTGGCCGTGGCGCGACTGGGTGATTGACGCTTACAATGCGAACAAATCATTTGACAAATTCACGGTGGAGCAGTTGGCCGGTGATCTACTGCCAAATGCGACGAACGCGCAACGTGTCGCCAGCGGTTTTAATCGCAATAACGCGACGACGGACGAAGGTGGCGCTATCGCGGAGGAATATCGCGTCGAGTACGCGGTCGATCGAGTCAAGACGACGTCGCTCGTGTGGCTGGGCCTGACGATGGAATGTGCCCAATGCCATGATCACAAGTACGATCCGATTTCGCAGCGCGAATACTATCAGTTCTTTGCTTACTTCAATCAGGCATCCGATCCGGGCATGCAGACGCGCAATGGCAATCAAACACCGATGATTAGTGTTACCGACGGCGCGCGTACGGCGCGAGCAAAGCGGCTCACGGCACGTTTGCCAGAATTCCAAAAACGTGTGTCGGATCGTGCTGCGGCGTCAGCGGCGGATTTTGACGCGTGGTTCGACGGGGTTACCAGCAATGGACTGGCCCAACCGGTGCCACCGGATGACATGGTGCTGCATGTTCCGCTTGACGAAAACGCAGGAGAGCAGGTGGCAAACCTTGCTAACGCGAACACTTATGGCAAGGTCCATGGCAAGCCTCTGTGGGACTCGGGACGTTTTGCTGGCTCGCTGCGTCTGGATGGCAACAACTTCGTCGATTTAGGCGACAGCGGTGATTATGATCGCGATCAAGCGTTCTCTTTCGGGGCGTGGATAAATCCAAACGAAAAGAGTACGGGTGCGGCGATCGCCCGCATGGACGAACGCGGTGGCCACCGTGGTTACGATCTGCTGCTTCAAAAGGATGGACGGCTCGAAGTTCACCTGGTGAACAAGTGGCCAAACAACGCCATCAAGGTGAAAACGAAGAACAACGCGGTCGTGGGGGATCGCTGGCAGCACGCATTTGTCACCTATGACGGCGGCAGCAAGGCGGCCGGCGTAAGAATCTACGTTGATGGCAAGACGCAAGAACTCCAGGTCGAACGCGATGAACTCAGCGAAACGATTCGCACCGAAAAGCCGCTTTACATTGGTCGCCGCAATCCGGGCTTTCCCTTCCACGGTCTCATTGACGATGTGCGTATCTATCCGCGCGAGTTGTCCGCGGACGAAGTTGCCGCGCTGGCCGGCGACATACCTATTCGTCCACTATTGACTGTAGCACCTGCCGACCGCACGGAAGACCAATTACTGCGGCTGCGCGAGTATTACTTGCAGAACGTCGATGACGCATACAAGAGCGCTCGACAAGACCTTAAAAACCACGAAGAACAAATTGCCAATCTGGAGAAACCGATTGGCAATGTCATGGTCATGCAAGACGTTCCGCGGATGCGTCCGACATACGTTCTGGATCGCGGCAACTACGATTCACCGCGCAAAGATGCGGCGGTCCAGCCGGGCACGTTATCGGCGCTTCCTCCGTTGCCCACTGCCGCAAGCAATCGTCTTGGCATGGCCCAGTGGCTGATGCAGCCGGATCATCCGCTGATTGCACGCGTCGTCGTCAATCGTTATTGGTACATGCTTTTCGGCACGGGCATCGTCAAGACGGTGGAGGATTTTGGCTCGCAAGGCGAATGGCCCAGTCATCCGCGGCTGCTGGATTGGCTGGCCGTCGATTTTCGAGAAAGTGGCTGGGACATTAAAAGAATGATCAAGCAGATGGTCATGTCGTGGGCTTATCGACAGTCGGCCGCCGTCGGACCGGAGCTCTTGGAGCGTGACCCCGCCAATCGGTTGCTCGCACGCGGGCCGCGATTTCGTTTGCAAGCGGAGTTCATACGCGACAACGCATTGTCAGCGAGCGGATTGTTAGTGCCACGTATTGGCGGGCCGGGAGTGAAACCATACCAGCCAGCAGGACTGTGGAACGAAGTCAGCCTAAATACCGATTTGCGGTTTTCCCAGGACCACGGCGACCGGCTCTACCGCCGCGGCATGTATGTTTACTGGAAGCGTTCGGCGCCGGCGCCCAGCTTGGCGATCTTTGACACGCCGACACGCGACAAGTGCGTATTGCGACGCGCCCGCACAAATACTCCGCTGCAAGCACTCGTGACGCTCAACGACACGCAGTACGTCGAGGCGGCCCGCGCGCTTGCTGAACGAGCATGGTGCAATGGCGGCGATTCGTTGCGCGAGCGCGTTATTCACGCATACCGTCTGGCCACCGGCGTGCAACCGGACGAAGCGACGGTCGAACTGCTGCAAAAGACTTTTGCGGACGAACGCGAAGTTTTTGCCACCGACGAAGAGCGCGCGAAGGCTCTACTTGGCGTCGGCGAATTAGCACGTGACGAGCAAATCGACATTGCCGACCACGCTGCCATGACCATTGTTGCCAGTATTATTTTGAATTTGGACGAAACATT
>CBDUAB010000700.1:0-3450 GCA_965365045.1 uncultured Planctomycetales bacterium | reverse complement strand
ATTCGAAACGGTGACCGGACACGATTGGCAAAAACTCAATATCGCGGATGGTCTCGGCAGACTCTGGGCTGATTCCGATGTTCGGGGTGTCACCTATGATGTGAAGGGGCAACTTTGGTTTGCCACGCTTGCGGGAGTCGGCTGCCGCGAACTCAATGGCGAGTGGCGATTCTTTGAAGGCAAAGATGGACTGCCGTACAACGATTTCACGTGTGTTGCCGCAGGCTCGGATGGAAGTGTCTGGTTCGGCACGCGCCGTGGAGCTATCCGCTTCTTCGATGGCAAATGGGCATATCGTCAGGGTCCGCGCTGGTTGCCCCACGACGAAGTACGGGCCATTCACGTTGACGATCAGAATAACGCTTGGTTTGCGACGCCTGCCGGAGTCGGTTGCATCGCACGCCGCTCTCTGACACTTTCGGAAAAGGCATCTCTTTACGAGGCGGAAATCGACCGTTACATCAAGCGGACTTCCTACGGATACGTTGCAAGTTCGCAACTCGGAGCGCCGGGCGACAAGAGCCAAATCACACACCACGACAGCGACAACGATGGATTGTGGACTGCGATGTACGGAGCCAGCCAGTGTCTTGCCTATGCGGTTACCGAGTCGGAGGCATCTCGTGAGCGCGCAAAGCAGGCGTTCGAAGCGTTGCGATTCCTGCAGGTTGTGACTCAAGGCGGTGATCATAGTCCTCCCCGCGGTTATGTTGCTCGCACCGTCTTGCCCATTTCGTCCTCTGATCCGAATCGCGGGCGTTTCGCGCATGATCGCGAATTTCGTGAAACGCGCGATCACTTATGGAAAGTCTACGAGCCACGTTGGCCCAAATCGGCCGACGGACAATGGTATTGGAAGAGCGACACGAGTTCGGACGAGTTGGACGGTCACTACTTCTTCTATCCGCTGTACTACGATCTGGTCGCTGAGACAGCGGCCGAGAAATCTCGTGTACGCGAAGTCGTCGGTCAGTTAACAGATCATCTTATCGAGCATGATTTTGTCCTCCAGGATCATGACGGAAAGCCAACTCGCTGGGGCGTATATCGGCCATCCTCACTCAACCACGACATCAACTGGGTCGACGAGCGCGGTATCAATTCTCTCAGCATGCTTTCCTATTTGGCCGTCGCCCATCACGTCACGGGCGACGATCGTTACGAAGGAATTGCACTCGAGCTAAGAGAGCGACACAATTACGCAACGAACGCGATGGTTCCCAAGATGCAGCGTGGCATCGGCTCGGGAAACCAATCCGACGATGAGATGGCGTTCATGAGTTTTTTCAATCTCATCAAGTACACGCAAGATCATGAACTCCGCAGCCGATATCTTTCGGCGTTTCACTCTTACTGGATGCTCGAGCAACCGGAGCGAAACCCCTTCTTCCATTTCGCGTATGCGGCTTTCGCTGCCGAAGAAACGCTCAGTACCCCGTTCGGCGAGCGTGATCTAGCGCCGTCGGGCGATTGGCTGAGGGACTCAGTCGAGACGCTTACTGGTTTTCCACTCGACCGCATGAACTGGCCTCATACCAACAGCCATCGGTTGGACATCGTCGCCCTTCCGCGGCAACAAGCGCGAGATTTGCATGGGACCAACCGAAATGAAGGACGCCTCATTCGCGGCTACCGTGTGGATGGCAAGGTGTTGCCCGTCGAGGAACGGTTCTTCAGCCATTGGAACACGGATCCTTGGCAATTGGATTATGGAGGAGATGGCCGCACGTTGGCATGCGGCTCAGTTTTCCTGCTTCCTTATTACATGGGGAGGTACCATGGGCTGATTGAGTGATGATAGAATCCTTCCCGCGGTTTGCGCCGCAGGCTACATGCTTTTGTCCATCCAAGAAAATTGTTGCTGGCGAACTGGATTGTTAATTGCTCATGTGAGCGGGGTAGATGATGACTTACGAACCAAAACCCATCGATACGTCGCACATCCAGGTGAGCGAAGACGTTGAGAATCTGATCGTGCGACTGAATCAGGACGAACAGATTGGGATCCCTGAACTTCTTGGGATTTGGCGCGCCCGTATTCCAAGTGAATGGTCACTGGAGCCTGAAGTTTATCGTCAGGTCTCAGACCGTTTTCTTAAGCACGGCCAATCATTTCTTGCTTTCGACGTCGCCACGGAAGGGCTTTCTCACCACAAGAAGGACATCAGGTTACGACAGTTAAAAGCATTGGCATTGTCTCGAACTGGCGCGATGCGGGAAGCGAACCGGATCATGTTCAAGCTTAGAGAAGAAGGTCAGGCGGGCGAGGAAACACTGGGCATGCTGGGAAGCAACTACAAGAAACTTGAGGAGCGGGCCACGGACAGCCGGTCCAAAGCAGTCTATTCAGGACAGGCGGTCAAATACTATCGGATGGCATACGAGCGTACAGGTGGTTATTGGTCCGGAATTAATGCCGCCACATTGCTCGCCATGAGCGGAAATATGGAGGAGGCCAAGGTCCTTGCAGGTTCGATTTACCGGCAATGCCAACACGCCGCTGCCTCCGAAGACCCACGACAAAAATACTGGCGACTAGCGACGCTTGGCGAGGCGGCTGTCATCCTGGGTGACTGGAAATGTGCGGAGGACTGGTATTGCCAAGCCGCGCAGCAGGCCGGTCCAAACTACGGAGACATCAGCACGACCCGTCGACAGGCGCTCAAACTGGCGAAAACACTCGACGGACCACGCCACGACATCGCCGCGTGGCTCCCGCTGCCCAATGTCGTTGTATTCGTTGGCCATATGATCGACATGCCAAACCGATACCCAGAACGTTTTCCTCGCCGTTTGGAGAACGCAGTACGCATGTCGATACGGACGTGGCTCGAACAACGCACCCCGCTGGTTGCCTTTTCGGCGGCGGCCCAGGGCTCCGATATCATCTTTCTTGAGGAAGTCGAAAAACTGCGCGGCGAGACGCACGTTGTGCTGCCATTCGAAGAAGACGAATTCTGTCGCGAAAGCGTCAATTGTTCCGCGGAGAGCGGCTGGACAAACCGATTTCGGGAAGTTTTACGGTACGCCCGACAGACTGGTCGCGTCACCGTGGTTTCATCTCAAAAGCTGACTCACGGCAGTCTTTCGTATGTGTATGCCAACGACGTAATGCATGGTTTAGCACAACTTCACGCGGACCAACTCGACGTTTCGCTAACGCCGCTGGCCGTATGGGATGGTAAGCCAGGTGACGGAGTTGGCGGAACTTCAACGACCATTCGTTCCTGGCAGGAAGTCGGGCTCGATGTCGATTACGTTGATCTCGACGAGTTGCTGAACAATCCTGGCGCAGACAACAGCTCCGACGTCAAGACGCTTTCCGCAAGCGCTCAAGCACCGAGACTTATTCCCAAAATGGACGGGACACAACTCGTTGCGATACTATTCGCTGATGTGAAGGGATTTGCCGCGCTGACCGATCGACAGATTCCCGCATTTGTAGAACAC
>CBDUAB010000699.1:0-3452 GCA_965365045.1 uncultured Planctomycetales bacterium | reverse complement strand
AGATTTTACATCCAAATAAGGCGCGCGCCTGTCCGTCAAACTAGCGCCATCTCAAGGCGCTTTCTATCGATCGGAGTTTCACCGGCGAGTAGTTCGTAGAGGAGCACGCCCAAGGAGTAGATGTCGCTCCGGGTATCGACATCGAGCTGGTTGAACCGAGCCTGCTCGGGGCTCATGTATTCCAACGTGCCGACGATCTGGCCGTACTGCGTGAACATCGTCTTCGCGGTCAGCTTCTGGCTGGTCGCCTTGGCGACGCCGAAGTCGATGATCTTTGGAACGGCCTCATCATCGTAATGGGCGATCAGGATGTTCGATGGTTTGATGTCTCGATGAATGATCCCTTTCTGATGAGCGTGCTGGACTGCATGGCAGATCGAGACGAAGAGTTCCAGCCTCGCTCGCGGCAACAGTTGCTGTTCGTCGCAGTACCGCGTAATGGGAATGCCCTTGACGAGTTCCATCACAAAGTAGGGACGTCCGGTGTCGGTTGTACCGGCATCGAGAACCTTCGCGATGTTGGGATGATCCATCATTGCCAGCGCCTGCCGTTCGGTCTCGAACCGGGCGATCACTTGCCGCGTGTCCATTCCCGGCTTGATGATCTTCAGTGCCACACGGCGTTCAATCGGCTCCGTCTGCTCTGCCATGTAGACGACGCCCATGCCACCTTCGCCGATCTGCTGAAGGAGCTTGTACGGACCAATCGTACTGCCAACGTCTTCTGTGAGACCGTCTTGCCAAGCTTCAGTGAGATCAACAAGAGGACGATTCAGAAAGCTATTGTCATCGGTGTGAAACCGGAGAAGTGCATCGAAACGTTGACGAAGCGGATCGTCGCCATGACAGGCTTTGTCAAGATAAGCCCGGCGTTCATCAGGGTCGTCGATTTCCGACGCTTTTTCGAAGATCTCAAGCTCATTCATTTTCTGGGACCATCATCGTTGGGGTACGAGTGGAATGACGCTTACCGGCGTCTCCTCGGGTACAGTAGGTGAGCAGTGGGGCAGGGACGACAGGAGCCCGCCTCACGAGTCCTTAATCTCCTCATAAAGCCAAGCCCGTGCGTAGGCCCACCAGCGATCGGCCGTCCGTGGGGCTATATCGAGCGCTTTGGCGATTTCGGGGATCGATAGTCCCGCGAAATACCTCAGGTCGACCAATTTGGCAAGTTTTTCATTGGTTTCAGCCAGCTTCCGCAATGCCTCGTCTAGGGCAACAAGTTGTTCCGGATTCTCGATTACCGGAAGTCGACGTTCGTCGAATGCTGTCCGATTCCAGTCCCCTCCGCGTTTCAAGGCGTTCTTGCGACGCGCGTGCTCGACGAGGATGCGGCGCATGGAGGTCGCTGCCGCCGCAAAGAAATGTCCGCGATTATCCCACCCGGCGCCGCTCTTGCTGCCCACGAGCCGTAAATAGGCCTCGTGCACCAGTGCCGTGGCGCAAAGCGTTTGGCCGTTGGCTTCGTTGGCCATCTGGCGCGCAGCCAACTCCCGAAGCTCGTTGTAGACCAACGGCAACAGCTGATCCGCGGCTTGCTGATCACCCTGACCACAGGCGTTCAGTAATTGAGTGACGTCTGGCATGTTGCGTGCGTCTTGTTTGCTGCCCGTCCCTTGTTGGGTTCATTCGATCTGTTTCATTTGTGATACTCGTCCGTACCAAGACCTATTTGTTTAAACGATATGTATTCCGCACCTGTAAGTGCCGATGACTCCAACGATTCTAATCCGTTTTCCGTACCATTGTTGGTTTGTCTACGGGGGCGGAAGCGATATCTCAGCCCGTTGTGGTAGATGAATATCGTTGGAGCTTCGGCAAGGCGCTGCCACGGACTCGTTGGATGGTTCTCGGCCAGTTGCCTGGCTTCCGCGCGGCTGACGTACTCAATGCGCCGGCCTAGGGCAATTGAGGCGTCAATCGCGCAAGGATCCGAGGTGACGAATCCGTCGTCGATAATGGCACCAACGATTTCGATGGAATCCACAGTTTTCTCGTCAATTGAGGCATCTGCCTAATGGCCCACCCGCAAGAATCAATGCGTATTTGGCGCCGATTTCACGCCATTGGCGATTGGCACAAAATTAAGCGATACACGCGTCCCAAATCCCTTCCCCATTGCCGTTACGTGTTTTCCACCGAGAAAAACGTGCTGCCGGCAAAAGAAATGGGTGGCTAGAGGCGATGGGTTAGGAGTATTGCCGCGTGGCAAGCCGTCGATGTTCCAGAAAAACCCGGAAAATCATGACGTGGAATCGACCTGGATTACGCATTAGGTGTCAGGAAGCCGAAAAGGCCGTTTTTTTCGGTCGGCAAAGCCTAATTAACTGGCGGCGTCACCGAGCGGTCGAGGGCCTTGTCCCGATATTTTCCAGAAATAATGAGGGCGAAAATGTCGTTTGCGCAGTCCCAGTACAGCCAACCTGTTAGCTGCCAATCCGATATTTCCTCCAATCTGATTCCTACACTGCTTCGTCGTGAACCACTCGAAGACGGCCGACTGTTGGCAGTGATTAACGTCAATACGATTGGTGGATGAGGCGGTGGATAGCGTTAATAGTTGACGTCATTCTGTACAGGCGCCACTCGTGGAACGAAAATACATACTGACCGTACAGAACAACGAAAGTACGCTACTGAAAACGCCAACTTCGTCCGCACTGGCAACCGACACTTGGTTGCAACTCCGTGTGGGTGATGTTGGCGCTTTGTTTGCACCCGGCTCTATATCACGACTGGAAGGGTAACACGATGAAACGTACGCACCGATTCTCGCAGCCGCGAGCCAAGCAAGATCGACGGTCTGGTTCTATGGTGAAAGCGTGGGTTGCCACTTTCCTCTGTGTCGGATTGATCGGTCCGGTCAACTCGGTCTATGGCCAAGTAGTCATCGACACCGACACTGTCATCGATGCGGACAATTCCTTTCCCGATTCGGCGATCGAGGTGATCGATGGTGATAATCCGCCCACGATCGTCGAGATTGTTGACGGTGGAGTGGTTTGGAATTCTCCAGTGACTTCAGTGGTTCGCGACTCAAGCATCGTGAACGTCTCGGGTGGATTTATTCGGAGTGTAGTCACGGAGGACTCAAGCACGCTGACTGTGTCAGGCGGAGATGTAGGCTCGCTCGGGACGGGAATTAGCGCCCGCGGCAACAGTACGGTGAACATATCAGGTGGACACGTGGAGGGTGGAAATGATGGGGCGAAAGCCATCTCGGCGAGCGACAATAGCACAGTGAACATAACTGGAGGAGAGATCGAAGGTGACGAAGGAACGATTAGTGTTTCAGGCTCCGCCGTGATGAATATTTCTGGAGGCACTATCGGACCCGAAGAATCCTACGGGATCCGTGTGAGCGGCTCGGGAAGAGTGAACATGTCCGGTGGACAATTTGATCTGGCGGGGCGTGGGAGTCTGTTTGCGGAAGATAGTGCGGAGGCCTTGAT
>CBDUAB010000698.1:0-3463 GCA_965365045.1 uncultured Planctomycetales bacterium | reverse complement strand
TGAGCTGTATAACTCGTCAGAGACCTGAAGTAGCTTTTGAACAACCGGGGATCGCAACGCGTGAAAATCGAAGATCGAGAACTGGTCAGGCGAGTGCTTGCCGGTAAAACGGATGACTTTCGCGTGCTCGTCGACCGTCATCAGCAGTCGATCTTCCGGTTCACCTCAGGCTTGCTCTGGAACCGCGAGGAGGCTCACGATATGACGCAAGAGGTGTTTCTTGCCGCGTTTGCCAACTTGTCCAGTTACGTGGTGTCGCGTGCTGCTTTTTCGACTTGGCTGTTCACGATTGCACGTAACCGCTGTATTAATTTGCTAAAGAGGAGTCGTCCGGTTGCACTTGACAATCCGGCAGCGGTCGAAGACATCACGTCGGCGGATACGCTGGCCAGCGAAGAGCTTTCACAACAACTTGATAGGGCATTGGCAGCGCTGCCGGTGGAACAACGCACGGCCTTCGTCTTGGCGGAAATCGAAGAATTACCTTATGCGGAGATTGCTCGGATCGAACGAACATCGCTGGGAACGGTGAAGTCCCGCATTCATCGAGCTAAACATCGACTTCGGTCCCTACTCGAACCCGTGGTGAAAGAGTCGACATGACAGATGAGTTTTACAGCCAATGGCTTGCGGAACGTCGCGAGCTGTTTCCGCCACCGACTTTCACGGATCAAATTATGAACCAAGTCGTGGAATTGGAGCGCCGGCGACAAAGCATTTGGTGGCTGCGGTTGGTTCAGCGCGTCGAGCACTCACGGACCGGTCGCTGGGCCGTATGCGGTGGAGCGTTAGCCGTAGGGAGCTTGCCGTTTGTCTTTCTGGCGCAAGTTGCCCAGTTCGTGATTTTCTGAGGAGGGTAAAGCATGGCAAGTGTCGTTACTTCGCGACGGATACCTTGGGTTGCGTTGGCGTTGTCCTTCCTGTCGGCGGGGGTGGGCCATCTGTACTGTGGCCGGATCACCAAGGGGCTCTTGCTGTACTTTGCGTGGTTCCTCGTTCCGCTGTGTGTGACGATCGCGGCGCTGGGGCCTCCCTCAGTAGGCACTCTCGTATTGCTGGTGCTACTGCCGATCGTCGTAGTCATCATAGTTTACTGCTACGCAGCGATTGATGCGTGGCGACTTGCTTATCAGATTGGCTCGGACTATACGCTACGCGATTACAACCGCGCGGCGGTCTACTGGCTACTCATCGTCGTCCAGATGATTTATCCCATCGGCCTGACGGCTGGCGTTCGTGGTTTGGTCTACGAAGCGTTTATGGTTCCTGCGAGCAGCATGAGCCCCACCATTCTGAACGGAGACCGTATCCTCGTAAGGAAGTTGTTACCTCTTCATCACTTTCCCGAACGTGGCGACTTGATCGTGTTTCGCAACCCGGAGCCGACAGGTGGCACTACGTTTATCCAACGAGTTGTTGCCGTTGCCGGTGACCGCGTAGAGTTGAAGGGCGAACGCTTGCTCATCAATGGCAATGAAGTGGAAAGATATCGCGTTCCTGATGAGAGCTTGAGGATTCTTGGCGAACAAGTGAGAGGGCAAGTCTCATATGAAGTGAACTCCGGTCATCGCTATTTAGTGGCATACGATGACTCTCCAGATGAATTACCCACGGAGGGTGATTTTGAGGCAACGATATCCGAGCGTCATGTCTTTGTACTGGGCGACAATCGTGATCGCTCGAAGGACAGTCGACATTTTGGATCGATTCATATCGGGGATGTGATCGGCTATGTCGACTACATCTACTGGCCCGCCGTGTCCTGGTCACGATTTGGTGTCGCGAACGACCGTTTGCCATAGACTTGACGCAAGTAACCGTCGCTCAATAGCGCGCCGCTGGCTGCGCCGGCTTTGCCGATAGCACACCGGCAGCGCCCCTCCGCTCCACTCTCGCTAAGAATTTTGGGCCTCGTGCACTTTTGAACGCGACACCGAGCTCGCCCTGATCACGTCGACCGATTTATAAAAACCACTGTTCTCAGCGCGCGTCGGTCGCCCCCGGAATGCTCCAAAGCCCCGCCGCTAAACTGCACAGGCATCGGCCGACGCGAGAAAATTCTCACTGGCGAGTCTTTTTATGATTTTCTTCTTGCATTCTTCGGTGTCGGACCTTACCAGGTTAGCTCAAGTCGCTAACTCGCTCAGGAGTGCACCACCGAACCCACCTAGCGGTTGCCGTTCCTACGGTGGGCGTGAACCGCGTGAACCCCGCGACACGTTAGCAACTGACGACTGGCGATAGCGGGGGGCGTCCAAAACGCCTCGGAGACATAGGGCTTGACCCTCGGACGATGCTATCGTGGTGGTAGTTCTGGCCGTCGCCCCGAAGACCAGGGTTTTTAGATCTCCGAACCGGACGAGTTGGTGGCTACACTCCTAGCTTCCGCTTCAGATAATCGCTCGTCAAATGTTTGAGCACGTTCAGGGGCTCGCAGCTGTTTTCTTCACCGTCGAGGTCGATAAGGCCGATCGCCTCCGCGGCACGAACGGCGGACTTGTTGAGCTTCTTGTTCCGCTTGCCGATCCCCATCAGCGCGCCGCCCATCGCCGCTCTGACCCACATCTCCTCACCTTCGATCGCCTGTCGGATGTGATCGATGCGGCCCAGCAGATAGTCATCGTCCATGCCCTTAGGTTTTTTTTGCAGAGTTCGTATAACAGTGTGTAGCCGCATCGTCGGCGCATGTCGTCTTTGCTTTCCATCCAGTCGCAGGCAAGCTCAAATGCGAACGGCGCCTTGGCAAGCGTCGCCTGGCAGGAGGCGAACACGTGTGCGAACATGCCACCGTGAAGTCCTTCGACCTGCTCCTCGGCCTGCTCGCGCGATAGTTGCTTCGGATCGTCAATCAATAGGCCGATGATTTTCGCATCGTAAATGTCACTCTTCCAAAGTTGCTGCGCAAGTTTGTGGCTCCGGCCAACCTGCTTGGCCAGCTTGCGCAACTGGGTCAAACCAATGCCAAAACTCTTGAGCTCTCGCGGCTTCCTTTTCCAATGTGCAATACCACGTTCATCTCGATTTTCTTTCAGGAGTGCGAGCACTTGGGTCTTTGTCATGGTCATGGGATTCATTCCTCCGCTCGGACAAGCATTTCCATGCGCGATTGGGTCGGCAAATCACGCAGGCGACGTGAAACAGTTTACAACAGCTCGAAGGCAGAGTCGCGTCATGTAATTGCCATTGTCGCGTTTAGCGACGTCTATTTGGACGCGTCGGGACGAACGACAGAGAGCGCTAGGAGGTACGGGCCCTCACGACGGCGTACCTGGCGGACATGCACGATGAGCCGAGGTGGTCCGGCGGCGACTTCAACGCAGACGGCGTCGTGGTTCCCGAGCCGAGTTCGTTGTCGCTCGCGGCTGGCTTGGCATTCTTGCCGGTTTCTATCTTCGCAGCCGCGGCGATAGGACGCCGTGAGTTTCAAAGCGGTAGTTGACGCTCGTTCAGCTTTGTCGAAATT
>CBDUAB010000697.1:0-3463 GCA_965365045.1 uncultured Planctomycetales bacterium | reverse complement strand
GATGTACTTTTTCGAACGTGTTTTCGATACGTGGCAAGAAAACGTTTCGTCCTTCTCTTCAAAGACAAGCTCGTCATTTGCAGCGTCCGTGCCGAGCTGGTGCCGAAAGATCTGGAACGAACGGAGCGTCCGTGGATCTTGCTTGGCGTAGAACAAAGTCGCCCCATCTTCGGCCCACACAAAGTTTCCCGTAACGGCCTTGATTTCTTCATCCAGTATTTTGTCCGTGGATAGGTCCTTAATTCGCAATGCGAAGATATTCCGACCGACCGTATCAATGGCAAAGGCAGCCAATTTGTTGTGGCGATTTACCTTCACGGATCGAACCGAACAGAATTTGTGCCCTTGCGCGAGTTGATTGACATCAACCATTACCTCCTCTCTCGCACCTTCCGTCGCTGGTCGGCGACAATAGATGGGGTATTGACCGCCTTCCTCGTAGCGTCTGTAGTACTCGTAACCGTTTTCCTCATAAGGTACGGACGAATCGTCCTGTTTGATGCGGCCGATAATTTCCTTGTAGAGTTTCTCTTCGAGCGGCTTTGTTTTGGACATGACGGCGTCGATGTAGTTGTTCTCCGCTTCTAAATAGTCGATGACCTTTGGATTGTCTCGGTCTCGCATCCAAAAGTAATTGTCGACGCGTACGTGGCCATGCTTTTCCAATTCTGTCGGCACGACCGCGGCGACCGGAGGCTGCGGTGTTTCGGCCTTCAGTGAATTTGAAAAAGTAGTCATTGTGATCGCCGCGACCAAGAGTCGTGTTGACATGCTAGGAGCCCTTCCAAGAGAAACGAGTCATTAGTCATGGTAAAAATACTGTCATCCTGAGGGAGCGGGCACCGACGCGCAGCGTTGGTCGGCGACCGAAGAATCTGCCAAGAAACGTGGCGCCGCAACGAACGGCAAGCTCGGATTCGTTTCTGCGAACGCAACCAGTTTACTCGATTGCTGCCAACATCGCACGCCTCATGGCACCCGTTCACCCGTTCGCCCGTTTGACACTGTTTATCGCTCGTTCTATAAACAATTTCGTAGGTCAAGCTTCGCAGACTCACGCACAAGGATATCGGTGCAGCACCAACACAAGAACGGATCGTTCCGGCATGAAACTCCATTTTCTCACCGTCCTCGCCATTTCCCTCGCTGTGCCGCTGCCCGTTTTGATGGCTGAGGGCGGTACTCCTGAAGGGGAGGCCGACAAGCCGCAGCCTACTCCAACTACGGAACCGATCCTCTGCCGAGGGCACTACCATTCCGAAGAGGAAGCCGTACAGCAACTAGCCCGAATGGCTGCCACCTATTCGAATCTCGACGGGTGGCAAGCGAGGGCGGAGAACATTCGCAAACAGATCCTCGTGGGAGCAAAGCTTGACCCGCTGCCCGAGCGGACACCACTCAACTCGGTGATTCACAAAAAGCGAAGTTACGACGGATACACAGTCGAGTCCGTGGCATTCGAGGCGCGCCCCGGCTATTTCGTTTACGGAAACCTCTATCGGCCCGTTGGCCAGCAAGGTCCACATCCGGGCGTCCTCTGTCCGCACGGTCACTCACGGGGTCCAGAGGGCGGACGTTACCGGCCGAATCAGCAACACCGTTGCGCCACGCTTGCTCGCATGGGCGCGGTAGTTTTCTCCTACGACATGATCGGATTCGGCGATTCCGAACATCTCGGCTGGGACCACGGACACGAGCAGGCGCTGACGTTGCAAACATGGAGCAGTATCCGCGCGGTCGACTTTCTCCAATCGCTGCCGGAGGTGGACAAGGATCGCATCGGCGTCACCGGATGCTCTGGCGGTGGCACGCAGACGTTCCTGCTAACTGCGTTGGACGACCGCGTCAGCGTCGCGGTTCCCGTGGTCATGGTGTCCGCGCACTTCTTTGGCGGCTGTCACTGCGAAAGCGGAATGCCGATTCACAAGACAGCCGAGCTGGAAACCAACAATGCGGAGATTGCGGCGCTTGCGGCACCACGACCGTTATTGCTTGTTTCCGTTGGCGGTGATTGGACGAAGAACACCCCGCGGGTCGAATTCCCTTACATTCAAAATGTCTACCGACTCTTAGGCGCTGAGACCAAGGTCAAAAACGCGCACTTTGCAGAGGAGGGACACGGGTACGAGTTCTCAAAGCGCCAGGCGATGTATCCATTCGTGGTCAAACATCTCGGACTCAATACCGACGGCGTCCTCAATCCGCAAACCGGCGCCTTTGACGAAGGCAAAACCATTCTTGAGACACCCCCTCAAATGCGGGTATTCGACGAGTCGCATCCAATTCCGCGGCACGCCCTCAAGCCCGGTTCGCCCGTGGCGTTCTAATCCCCGTGGCGTTCTAATCCCCGTGGCGTTCTAATCACTGTCGCGACGCATTGACACTTGCCGATCTGCCAACGAAAGTGTAGTGACAAGTTTCCGAACCCTAGAAGAACGTACATTACCGAAAACACTGAGACGAAGTTCATGTCCACAGCTGCCACAAGAACCAAACCAGTACCGACGACGCCCTCGGATCGTTTGCTTCAGATCCTCTCCGACTACGATCGCTTCCTCGTTGTCATGCACGACAATCCCGATCCAGATGCAATCGCGACTGGCTGGGCTGTACAGTGCCTAATTGAGGATCGCTTGCACAAACCAGTCCGACTGCTGGGCGGCGGAGCGATCGTGCGGGCCGAAAACAAACACATGGTCGAACTTCTTGCGCCGCCAATCGAATTGGTCACGGACATCCAGATTGACGACCTCACGGCGGCGATCTTGGTGGATTGCGGTCTTGGCACGACCAATCACCTCGCTACTCGGTTGGGAATCAAACCGGTGGTCGTGATCGACCATCACCTCAACGGCACGAGCGCGGCGGATCTGCCGTTCAAGGACATCCGCTCGAACGTGGCGGCTTCTGCCACGATTGCGGCCAGCTATCTGCGCGAACAGCACGTCGAGCCGGGTATGAAGTTGGCCACGGCCATTGTGTACGCGATTCGGACCGAAACGTGTGGCAGCGAGACGGATCACTCCGAGCTCGACCGATCGGTGCTCACATGGTTAACCGAATTGGCCGATCACGACTTGTTAGCCGAAATCGCAAACGCGCCACTGGAGCCCGACTACTTCGGTGACTTGGTGCTGGCGATGCAAAGTGCGTTTGTATACGACGACGTGGCGCTTTGCTTTTTGCCTAGGGCAAGCGGATCGGAAATCGTTGGCGAAGTGGCCGACCTGCTGGTTCGCTGCCGGAAGATTCGCCGAGTGTTGTGTGCAGCGATTGTGGGCGACGACTTGGTTTTGTCCGCGCGAACCGAAAAAGGTGCTGAAAATGCCGCCAACTTGCTGCAGACCACACTCGAAGGATTGGGCGGCTGCGGTGGCCATGAGTATCGGGCGGGCGGCAAGATCCCCGATGTGTCGCACGAACCCGCGATCATCGACGAG
The DNA here is from genome assembly GCA_965365045.1 of uncultured Planctomycetales bacterium. GTDB lineage: Bacteria > Planctomycetota > Planctomycetia > Pirellulales > Pirellulaceae > CBDUAB01. The sequence continues at coordinate 23 of CBDUAB010000697.1, read as the reverse complement.
TTGCGCGACGAACTGAGTGGCCG
>CBDUAB010000696.1:0-3469 GCA_965365045.1 uncultured Planctomycetales bacterium | reverse complement strand
ACGCTGGCGATGAAGTCATCGTTTCACCCTACACGTTCATCGCGACGTATAACGCCGTCCTGACGCACAAGGCCCTGCCGGTGTTCGCCGATACCGATCCGGAGACATTAACAATGGATCCGGCATCCATCGAGAGCCGAATCACGGAGCGAACTCGAGCGATCGTGCCGGTGCATATTTATGGGATGCCCTGCGACATGGACGCAATCAACGTGATCGCCAAGAAACACAACCTCGGTGTCGTCGAAGATGCGTGTCAGGCCTGGTTGGCCGAATACAAGGGTCGCATGTGCGGCACGCTCGCCGATCTGGGTTGCTTTAGCTTCCAAAACTCCAAACATATCCCCTCCGGCGAAGGCGGCGCTATCACCGGCAACAACGACGACCTCCTTGACCGTTGCCACGCTTTTCACAGTTGTGGCCAGGCCACGGGCAGCTTCCAGGGTCGCGGCTTTTTTACTCGTGGCAACAATTACCGGATGCAACACTTCCAGGCCGCGATCCTCTTGCAGCAGTTTGACAAATTGGTAAAGGAGACTGAGATCCGGCGCGAGAACGCCGACTATCTGAGCGCCAACCTCAAGGAAATCCCCGGCGTCACTCCAGCGAGTCTGCCGGAAAACAGTCGGGCAGTGTGGCATCTCTATCCATTGCGATACGACGCGGAGCAGTTTAACGGACTCTCGCGCGATGCTTTCCTGCAGGCGATGCGCGCCGAGGGGATTCCCTGTAGCGGCGGTTATCGCGAACAGTATAATGACGGCCTATTGGACGAGGCAATCAACTCGCGCGGTTTCGAGCGCTTGTTTAGCGCATCGCGGTTGAAGGCTTATCGTGACAGCTTTCGAGAGTTGGCGGGCAACAGGCAAGTCTGTTCGACGACGGTCGGTCTGCCCCAAAACCTGCTGTTGGCCAAACGCAGGGAGATGGACCAGATCATCCAAGCGATCCAGAAGATTCAAGCCCATAGTGCCGAGCTGGGGAAAGTGGCGTGACGTCCGACTGGTCAAGGACCAGATGATTGTTCCACGGCAACGGGTTTGGCATTCTTAACGTACTTGTCAAACCATGCAATCATTTCCGCCTGGGTCTGTAGAACGCTTTCACGAGCCCGATATCCGTGCGATTCGGCCGGCAACATGCACAGGCGGACCGTACCGCCGTTGCCTTTGACGGCCTGGTACATCCGTTTGGACTGGATCGGAAACGTTCCACTGTTGTTGTCATTCTCACCGTGGATCAACAGAAGCGGTTCGTTGATCTTGTTCGCGTGCATGAAAGGGCTGATGTTGAAGTAAACATCTTTGGCGTTCCAGAAATCGCGCCGCTCCGATTGAAATCCAAACGGAGTCAGCGTTCGGTTGTATGCGCCGCTCCGAGCAATGCCCGCCTTGAATAGGTCACAATGGGCCAGTAGGTTCGCTGTCATAAAAGCACCGTAGCTGTGACCGCCCACGCAGACACGATCTCGATCGGCGACGCCCATTTCGACCGCTTTGTCGATAGCCGCTTGTGCCGCAGCCACGATTTGTTCGATAAACGTGTCGTTCATCGTTTCTGGATCGCCAATCACCGGCATCGTCGCAGCATCCATAATCACATAGCCCTGCGTCAACAGCGTCAGATGCGTGATGCCGCGCATGCGAGTGAACCGGAACGGGCTGCCAGAAATCTGGGCCGCCGTTTGCGCGTCGTTGAATTCGCGCGGGTAAGCCCACACCAACAGCGGTAACCGAGTACCTTCTTGGTAATCAGCAGGCAAATAGAGTGTTGCCGAAAGTGGAACACCGTCGTTTCGCTCGTATGTGACAAGCTGTTTTTTGATGCCGCGAATCCGCGGTGTTGGATCTTTGAAATCCGTCAATGCGACCTTACTCTCTTCGTTCAAGTTCCGCAGATAATAGTTACTTGGGGTTGTCGGTGTTTCGGCCGCCGTGATAATCGTCGGTTTCGTTTCAGTCCCACTGGCAGCGATTTCCACGGGCGATTCGTAAGTCCCTTTTTCGCAGCGCCACAATCGCTCGGATTTCAACGTTGTCAGGTCCTGGCGATCCATGAATGGCAAGTCGCCATCTTGTGATGCCCCGCGCCCCATTCGGTAAACCCAGACTCCATCCTGACGAATCACGATATGCCCCGTTTCGTCTTGCTGACTGACCAAACGTCCAGGATCACCGTAGCGGTCGCGGATACTTCGATCCATCAACGTTTTTGGCGTGGTGCCCGGTGTTTTCAAGTCGTGAAGTAAAGATCGAATCCAACGACGATCCCGATCGTATTGCGTTGTAACGATCAGCGATGGGTCCGCAAAATACTCGACGCCGAACGAACGATGCTGGATCTTTAGGATCTCAACTGGATTTTCGTTGAACGGATCACGGCAAACCATGATTCGATCGCGGTGCTCGGCTTCCTTGTTGGGATCTCCACCGTCGAGCGCCTCGGCCCAAATCAAAGTCGCCGGTTCGACTGACTTCCACTCGATATTCCGCGGCCCGGTCCGTACACCTTCGATGGGAATGTTCTCAGCCATTGGAACTTCGGCAACCGTGTAGTCGACCGTGCCTGACTGTACATTCAAGACTTGGATTGATCGTGGAAAGCTGCGATGGGTCATTAGGTAGCTGAACGGACGACGAATGGTCGTTGCCAACAAGTGTTTTCCGTTGGGTGATGGGCTGACGCCCGCGATAATATTGGGCTCACCGATCTTGCGAACAGCTCCATCCGCGCCAATCATGGCCAACTGTGTCGTAGCGTAATACTCAAACAACGCTTCGTCGGATGGACTGGACAACAGATCCTGGTACGTCCGCGTCGGCGAAGTATTGCCGATCGACTCCTGAATGTTTGGGCCAGTCGGAGTCGTGTTGACGACCGGCTCAGCAGCGCGATTTTCAGGAACCAGTTGGCAGACAAGGCGATTACCATCGGGCATCCAACTGAATCCACCCATGACCGTATTCAAACGATCGGTCAATAATTTCGGTTCGGTTGGATGGTCGACATGGGCGACCCACAATTGTTGGCCTTGGTGGGTCACCAAGATAAAGGCAAACTTCTTTGAATCGTGCGACCACGACGTACCCGACAATTTGGCATCGCGGGGCAACGGAACGCGAGTAGCTTTTTTCGAATCGCGAGCCCGGATCGAAAGACCCTTGGCAAAACTCGACTGAAACTGCCCGTTGGCGGCCGGGTCGATTCTCAAGCCAGCCAACTGCAACATGCGGCGCGAAATGTCTTCGATTCCGGGCATGGCGTCCCGATCAATCACCAGCAGCCACTGCGTGTCGGGGCTGAAACTGACCGCTGGTTCGGGCGGTGCGTCAATGATGTCGACGACTTGCTGGGGCGGTAATTGATAGCCGGCGTTTTGACCCCACAGATTTGAGTTTAAGAGCAAGGTGAATGAAACGAAAAAGACCCAAGACGCAACGTGCCGAGAAATGCAGCGATTCATGGTCAA
>CBDUAB010000695.1:0-3470 GCA_965365045.1 uncultured Planctomycetales bacterium | reverse complement strand
ACGTGCGCAGATGCGAACGATCGTCCACGGAACAAATCAGAAAGAAAACATCCGTCAGTTGTCGACCACCGCCAAACGGGATTCCTTGAACCGTGATTCCCAGTGCAACGTACCCTTCGGCCAAGATCCGCGGCATGGGCCTGCGAGGATGCATCAAAGCGACACCCTTTCCTACGGCAGTCGACTGCATTTCTTCGCGCGCGCGAATCGCTTCGATTAGCCTTCGCGGATCCCACAGTAAACCCGCTTCGACTCCCAAATCCGCCATCGCCGCAATTACCGATCCGCGTGTTCGTGCCGATAACGGGTGAGCGATGGTCGCGGGTCGTAATAGGTCAGCCAAGGTGACTTCCGGATGCTCTTCCGTCGAACCTGCCGATTGCCTCAATTTGCCTTCGACATCAGCTAGCTCATCGCCTTCGAGTAGACCAATTCTCTCTTCCATCCAACGATGGACCTCCGCCCGAGCAAAACGCCAGCGCCCAGCTATTTTTCGTCCTGGCAATCTGCCCCGATTGGCTAGTTTCTCGATTTGTTGTGGAGTGAAGTGTAAATACTTAGCCAGACCGTCGATGTCGAAGTCTTCGTTTGCCATCACGTCACCACGTCATTCATTATTCAGCGTTAGGCGAGCAGCAGATGAGAACTTACCCGCCGTGGCTGAAGCTGCCAGCTTCAGTTCCGATGCTGGCAGCATCGTCCACGAGAAACTCTCACCTGCCGGTCGCCTTATAAGTGCATTTCCGTAGCCCACAATGTATCTGGTATTATTGTTCTTGACACCGCCAAACAAATTCGCACAATCCACACGCCTGGAATACGATTTCTGCATGGGTATCATGCAATGTCCCGTATTCGTTGGTCGTCATTCAAGGAAGTTTGACACCGCCCACAAAAAAACTTCTCGACGGTAAATAAAACGACGGCAAATAAAGGGGCGGACGACAAGGCAAGGAGGCCTTTGACGTGTTGCAACAATCTCGAGCTGGAGCGAGAGGCATCTCGCTGCAAAGTCTTTTGGATGATGCTCGTTATTTTGGCGGCGATCGCATTCGCGTGTCCTCATGCTGCGGCGATTCTCGTCAATGTAAACCCGGCGATCTATTTGCGGCGATGATCGGCCCGAATCATGACGGGCACGACTTTGCCAATCAAGCGATCGAACGCGGCGCTTCCGCGGTGCTGGCAGAACGTATTTTGCCACTCGGTGTTCCCACATGTCTGGTCGATGACAGCCGCGTTGCTTATGGCAGGGTCTGCCATGCCTTGGCCGGAACACCTGCTGACCAACTACCGGTGATCGGAATCAGCGGGACCCACGGCAAAACAACAACCGCAATGCTGATCGCCGCGATACTTGAAGCCGCGGAAGAACGGGTCGGCATAATTAGCTCACTTGGTTATTGTGACGGTGAGGATGTTGTCACTGGAGGTCGTACGACGCCTGGCCCGGCCGAATTGGCTAATTGGCTCGTCCGAATGGCAAACAACGGCTGCACGCATGCCATTGTCGAAGCATCGTGTACCGGTCTGGCCCAACAACGACTCGCCGGCTTGGAACTTGATGCCGCGGTGATGACGAACGTTCGCCGCGCGCATCTCGATGCCTTCGGATCCGTGTTGAACTACCGCAGAATCAAAAAACGTCTGTTTGATCATCTCAAGCCCGAGGGCTTTGCAGTTATCAACGCCGATGATCCGTCCAGCAAGTTTTTACTCTCCGAGATTTCCAACCCGGTAATCACCGTCGGAATGCAGAACGCAGCCGAACTCGAAGCCGAAGTCGTCGAACGTCATCGCAGCGAACAGATGTTTTTGTTGACAGCAGGCCAAGAGACCATTCCGGTACGCACATCAATCATCGGCAACCATCACGTCTACAACTGCCTCGAAGCCGCGGCACTCGGCCTCGTGCTCGGTATTGATCTAGACACGATCGTGCGTGGCATTGAATCACTCGATTGCGTGCCCGGTCGCATGGAACGTATCGAATGCGGGCAGCCTTACGGAACATTCGTCGACGTGGCAGCGTCGGCCGATTCACTGGCGGCCGCGCTGAGAGCCTTGCGTAGTGTGACGCCTAATCGGCTGATCTGTGTCTATGGCAGCCACGGTGAGCGAGAAAAATCGGAACGGCCTCTGCTCGGACGGACCGTGGAACGAATGGCCGACATTGGCATTATTACCAACAACAACCCCGGCGCCGAAGAGCCCCTACAGATTGCGCATGACATTCTGGACGGGATGGACCGACCTGCTCAATCGCACCTAATTCCCGATCGTGCCCGAGCCATAGGCTGGGCTCTTGGCAACGCTCGTAAGGGGGATACCGTACTGATTTCAGGACGTGGCCATGAGAAGGAACATTACGTCGGTGATCGACGCGAAGAATTCGACGATCGCCAAGTTGCACGCTTTTTTCTTCACGAAATGGCGAACAACTAACAAATACCAACGGGAACAGCCGCGTAAAGCGAACACAAGCCACGGGCAACTTATCACAACCGCCTCATCGATATGGCGTAAACCTATCCGTGACAATGTCCATTCGCGACGTCACGGAATTCGTCGGTGGCCAACTCCAGTTCGGACGAATGCGGCCCTTGGACGGCAACCTGGAGACGATCGGACAACAGCATGACACAACGGAGATAGCAAACGGCTTCACCGAATGTGCTGAGCTTGCGGGAGTTCAGCACTACCCTCCCTCCTGGGTAGGAGCAACCTGAGTTGTCGGAATCCGCGGTTTCTGGGTCAACCGCTCCGGCAAATGCTTCGTGGTGGAGCCGTACGACTGGGCGCCGAGGTGGCAACCCTGCCTCGGCTGCCCAGGGATACAAAACAGGCGAGACACTCATCGAGTGGCTCGCCTGTTGTTTTTTAACGATTGATGTTCAATTCACGTTCCAGCACTCTGCAGAGCGCGTCCACGGAATTCATTTGTCCCCGTACCGTCACGTTGGGAAACATCAGCTTCGGAACGGTACCCTTGCCAGAGCGTCTGTAGAGCTCCACGTGCTTGGCGATGAACTGGCCGACGACCGGCTTGGACAGCTCCTCGTTCAGTTGGGTATTTCCGACGAGTTTCGCGGCCTGCGACCGTGCTTCGGCGGCCGTACGGCCGTGCGCCGGCGCAAACAACCATTCATGATATGATTGGAAGGCCACCGGACTCAAACGCCAAACGGCGACCGCCAAACGAGCAAGTTCACACGCGTCCCGATGCCGCGACTTAGTGTTGGCAATCGCGGGATTACACTCCCGATCCAGTGGCACAGGCAGCGTCACGACGGCGAGTCGGTTACCGTAGCGTTTTCGCGCGGCTTTGATTTGTTCGTTCATCTTGCGGCAATGCGGACAAGTGTAGTCGAACAATTCGACAAGGATATAGTCGGCGTCCGAATCGCCAATCAGCGGCCATTGGCGCGCGTTAAGCTGAGCCCTACCGCCGAGGACGTCTACCAGTCGTT
>CBDUAB010000694.1:0-3472 GCA_965365045.1 uncultured Planctomycetales bacterium | reverse complement strand
TTAACCCACATTTGGCAACATGTCCGGCTACAACGTAACCCACCTGCAGCAGCTCGAAGCGGAGAGTATTTACATTATTCGGGAAGTCGCCGCGGAGTTCGAAAACCCGGTGATGCTCTACTCGATCGGCAAAGACTCTTCGGTCATGGTCCAGTTGGCGATGAAGGCGTTCTATCCCGGCAAGCCGCCGTTTCCGTTGATGCACGTCGATACAACGTTCAAATTCCGGGAAATGATCGCGTTTCGTGAGAACTACGCATGCCAGGAACTGGGCCTGGATGTGATCGTCCACATCAACGAGGAAGGCCGCAAAGCGAATATCAACCCCTTCGATCACGGCAGCAAGAAATACACCGATATCATGAAAACCGAAGGGTTATTACAGGCCCTCGACAAACACAAATTCGACGCGGCCTTTGGCGGCGCGCGACGCGACGAAGAAAAGTCCCGCGCCAAGGAACGCGTCTACTCATTCCGTGACAAGAACCACCGCTGGGATCCGAAAAACCAACGCCCTGAACTTTGGAATGTTTATAACTCCCGCGTCAACAAAGGTGAAAGCATACGCGTGTTTCCGTTGTCAAACTGGACTGAACTCGACGTTTGGCAGTACATCCACCTCGAAAAGATACCCATTGTGCCGCTATATTTTGCCAAACGGCGCCCGATTGTTGAGCGGGACGGCACTTTGATCATGGTGGATGACGATCGCCTGCCGCTGGAGCGTGGTGAAGAACCTCAAATGCGCATGGTGCGTTTTCGCACGTTGGGATGTTACCCATTGACCGGTGCTGTTGAGTCGGATGCGACCACGCTGCCGGAAATCATCCAAGAAATGCTGCTCGCCAAGACTTCCGAACGCCAGGGCCGTGTCATCGACCACGACGAATCGGGCTCGATGGAAGAAAAGAAAAAGGAGGGTTACTTCTAGGTTAGAGGTAGCGCCAGAAAATAAGTTCGAATCCGAAACTGGAATCAAAACGAACGCGGACAACAAGAAAGACAAATGTCGCATCAATCCGATCTTATCGCCACCGACATTGACGCCTATTTGGCTCAACACGAACGCAAGGAACTCTTGCGGTTCCTTACTTGCGGCAGCGTGGATGATGGCAAAAGCACACTCATTGGCCGGCTACTCTACGACTCCAAAATGATCTACGAAGATCAACTTGCGGCAGTCAAACGCGACTCGGCCATACACGGCACCACTGGGGGCGACTTCGATCCGGCGTTACTTACGGATGGCCTTAAAGCGGAGCGTGAACAAGGCATCACGATCGACGTTGCCTATCGGTACTTTTCCACGGCCAAACGAAAATTCATCATCGCTGACACACCCGGCCACGAACAATACACCCGCAACATGGCCACCGGTGCCTCGACGTGCGATCTGGCGATTATCCTGATCGATGCCCGGCACGGTGTTGTCACCCAAACCAAACGACATAGTTTTATTACGTCACTGCTTGGTATCAAGCATGTGCTTGTCGCCGTCAATAAGATGGATTTGGTCGACTATTCTCAAGACGTGTACGAGCGAATCAAGACGGACTACACTGATTTCGCAGCGCGCATGGTTGTGGACGACGTGCACTTTCTTCCGATGTCGGCGCTACTTGGTGACAATGTTGTCGAGCCAAGTGACAACATGCCTTGGTACGACGGCAGCACATTGATGCATATGTTGGAAAATGTGCATATCGCATCCGATCGCAATCTGATCGATTTCCGCTTTCCCGTGCAACTCGTCAACCGACCGCATCTCGATTTCCGTGGATATTGCGGAACCATCGCGTCTGGCATCGTCCGCGTCGGCGATGAGATCATGGTACTGCCGTCGCGCAAGAATTCATGTGTCAAGGAAATCGTTTGTCACGGTGGAAATCTGCAGGAAGCGTTCGCTCCGTTGGCCGTGACCTTGACCCTCGACGACGAAATAGACGTCAGCCGTGGCGACACGATCGTGCATGTCGGCAACGTTCCTAAAGTGGCTTCGCAATTCGAAGCGATGATCGTCTGGATGGACGACGAAGCCATGGTGCCGGGTAAGCAATACTTGATCAAGCAATGCAACAAGACTTCACCGGGCACGATCTCGACGCTCCGATATCGGGTTGACGTCAACACACTGCGCCGTCAGGACGCACCGACACTCACCTTGAATGAGATCGGCCGCTGCAAGGTAAAGATAAACCAACAATTCATTTTCGACGGCTACCGTCGCAACCGTAGCATGGGTTCGTTTGTTGTGATTGATCGGCTAAGTAACCGTACGGTGGGCGCCGGCATGATTCTTGATCGATCCACCAGCGAAGAAGGAGCCGGGCATTGGGACGACGAACCGCAGAGCGAGAAGCTCCACACCGAGCATGGCAACGTAATGGCCATTCACCGTGCGGCCCGGTTTGGACAAAAACCATGCACGGTCTTGTTGACAGGGCTCTCCGGCGCCGGCAAATCGTCGACAGCGTATACACTGGAACGTCGGCTTTTCGACGATGGTCGTGCCGTCACGGTCCTGGACGGCCAGAACATGCGACTGGGCATCAGTAAGGATTTGGGATTTACGGCGGAAGACCGCTCCGAGAACCTGCGCCGCAGCGCCGAAGTCGCCAAGCTGATCAACGACGCCGGCATGATTTGCATCTGTGCTTTTGCCTCACCGCGCGAAGATGTCCGTCAAAAGGCCGCCGAGGTTGTCGGTACCGAACGCTTTCTCGTCGTGCACCTTTCGGCGCCCGTCGAAGTCTGCCGTCAGCGCGATCAAGAAGGCCTCTATAGCGCAGCCGACGCAGGCGAAATCGCCGACTTTCCAGGCGTTTCCTCACCTTACGAAGAACCGGCAACAGCCGCCCTGACATTGAACACGGCGGAGGATTCAGTCATAGCCTGCGTTGACAAGATTGTTAAGTTGCTTGAACAGCGCGGGTTTGTCTAATAGTTCTGACAAACGGCACAGAGAGGCTATAATCATGGGCTAATCTGATTCTGAACGGTGCAAGGCCCATGTCTGACGTTACTCATATTCTGTCTGCAATCGAGGCTGGTGACTCGGCGGCGGCAGAAAAGCTGCTACCACTGGTCTATGACGAGCTTCGAAAACTGGCCAAAGCGCGCATGGCCAATGAACGACCGGACCACACGTTGCAGGCCAACGCCTTAGTCCACGATGCTTACGTTCGCTTGGTCGGTTCCTCGTCGGGAGCTGAGTTTGGTCCAGTTAAATTCGAGAATCATACGGCATATTCACGCAACGGGGCAGCCTAGAAAGGCTGCCACGAGCCGCCACCTGGCATCAAGCCAGTCGCACATAATATTTCGCTTATCGGACATTGGCGGGCTGTTCAGCGGGCTCAACACGATTCACGCACGCACCGGCGTCAGAGAGGGAACAAGATCGCGGTCGAAAACCGCGATTTCCTCGGAAACTAGGTGAAGTAAGGGTGGGAAAAGTCGCAAGAACGGCGGT
>CBDUAB010000693.1:0-3475 GCA_965365045.1 uncultured Planctomycetales bacterium | reverse complement strand
CGTTAGCCCGCGGTTCTCGCGAAAACCGGCCGCTAACGCGGTGCGGCTGATGGAAGTTTTGCGTAATCGGATTGGTTTATCAATAAACTCACAGCCTCTCCGCGTCAGGGCTACTCCCAGCGAATCGGCCGGCACTCGGTTGAGACGGATGGACGCGCGGCCAAGGCCGTGATAGCTTTGTGGTCGCTAAGAATCTGATATCAAATAGTTCAGATTTCTATCTAATAGAATCCCAACGGCCGCAAATCTCACGCCTCGGAATTTCGCATGTTACAACCGAAAGTTGCGATTGTCATGGGCAGCGATAGCGATTGGCCCAAGATAAAAGCCGCCGCGGCTGCGCTGGCCGAGTTTTCCGTGACGTACGAAGTGCGGGTGATGAGCGCGCACCGCACGCCGCATGTCGTCGCCGAGTTCGCCAGCGCCGCACAACAACGGGGGCTTCAAGTCATCATCGCCGCAGCGGGCGGCGCGGCTCACTTGGCTGGCGTCGTGGCAGCCCATACGACGTTGCCTGTTATTGGATTACCAGTGCCCACAGCCGATTTAGGTGGCCTTGATTCGTTGTTGTCGACGGTGCAAATGCCAGGGGATGTCCCCGTGGCAACCATGGCCGTAGGGATGGGCGGCCCGCGTAATGCGGGACTTTTTGCTGTCCAAATCCTGGCAACGGCGGATGCAGGCATGCGCGCAAAGCTGGCCGCGTTCAAGCAACAACTGACCGAAAAGATCGCAGCCAAAGACGCCAAACTCAGAGCGGACATCGAAAACGCGTAAGTTTTTCTGGTGGTCTTGCGCGGTAAACTTTTGTCAAACGGACACGTGTGAGTTTTCGCGGCGGATCAAAACCGCGAACGCTCCCTTTCACTTAATAAACATTGAGCTTGAACTCGGTTCATGTCGATGGCACGTGGAAGCCGTCACGAAATCGTGTGATAGCTGTCTCATATACATCCTCAGCCTGCTATCACTGCCTCCGATAAAACGGCGCTGGCAATCGACAACCATGTTTCAAACCACCATGCAAACCATCGAAACGCTCGCCTGGGAAGATGATGTTGACGGAAGATTGGTACTCATTGATCAGACTCGGTTGCCTCTCGAAATTGTCCTTTTCGTATGCGAAAACGTCGATCTAGTTTGGGAAGCGATCAAGTCGCTGCGCGTACGTGGCGCACCAGCCATTGGGATTGCGGCGGCTTACGGCGTCTGCCTCGGGCTGCAAGCCGTGGGCGATGACGACGAGTCAGCGTTTTTTGCCCGGCTTGAGAAGGTGTCGGACTATTTGGTTGGCAGTCGACCGACGGCCGTGAATCTGTCTTGGGCATTGGAGCGGATGAAGAACAAGGCCCAGCAGCTGCGCCAGCAGGAAGCGGGAGTCGCGGCAATCCGAACCGGCTTGCTCGCCGAAGCGCGTGCGATTCACGATGAGGATCGCGCGATGTGCCATGCCATCGGTCGGCACGGGGCAGAATTGTTGACCGATGGCTGGGGCGTCTTAACCCATTGTAACGCAGGCGGTCTGGCCACGTCTGAATACGGCACCGCGCTAGCCGTTTTTTTCGCGGCGCAAGATCAAGGGAAACAACTTCACGTATTTGTCGGCGAAACGCGGCCTCTTTTGCAGGGTGCGCGTCTGACGACCTGGGAGCTGGCAGAACGTGGCATCGCCACGACACTGATTTGTGACTCCATGGCAGCGCACGTGATGATGGAAGGTCACGTGCAAGCGGTGGTAACCGGTGCGGACCGGATCGCCGCCAATGGTGACACCGCGAACAAGATTGGTACGTACGCTTTGGCCGTTTTGGCCCGCGCGCATGATATCCCGTTTTATATCGCTGCCCCCAGTAGCACGTTTGATTTATCGTTAGCAACGGGTGAGGACATTCCGATCGAACTGCGGGGGGCGGAGGAAATCACACACGGATTTGGGCGTCAGACGGCACCCGACGGAATCAACGTCTATAATCCGGCATTCGACGTCACGCCGGCCGTGCTCATATCGGGAATCATCACCGAACGCGGAGTCATTCAGACCGTTTGTGGAGAGCAGATTGCGGCGCACTTGGCATAGCGCGCCCTACTCATTAATCAAGTCCTTGACTGTCCCACCGGCCGGGATCATCGGCATGACGTGCTCTTGGTAGGGAACTTCGACGTCCAAAACATAAGGGCCGTCGTATTCAATCATCTCTTCGAGTGCCGGTACCAAGTCGGCTTTCTTTCTGATTGTCGCGGCACCGCAATGGTAGCCTCTGGCGATTTGCACAAAGTCGGGATAGCGGTCTTTCGCGTAACGGCCACTACCCTGACCAATCGCTTCGGCATGATCAACGGGGCCCAGATATGTATGCGCCCGATTGCCTTTCATGAAACGGTCTTCCCATTGAACCACCATGCCCAGGTGCTGGTTGTTAAGCAACAGCACTTTGACCGGTAGTTTTTCACAGTAGCAGGTTGCCAGCTCTTGCACGTTCATTTGAAAACTGCCATCGCCGTCAATGTCGATCACGAGCCGACCCGGAAAGGCGGCTTGAACGCCCATCGCTGCCGGCAAACCAAAGCCCATCGTGCCGAGACCGCTACTGGAAAGAAACGTGCGAGGCTGGCGAAATTTTAGGAACTGCGCGGCCCACATTTGATGCTGACCGACACCGACCGTGACGACCGGGTCCCTATCAGCGGTGATGCGTGACAGCTCCCTAATGGCGTGCTGCTGCAGGATACCGTCGAAATCCTCGTCATACTTAAACGGTTGATCCTGCTTCCATCGCTGGCATTGCTTAATCCAATCGTCAATGTCGTCCGGCGGTTGTACGATCTTGTTCAGTTCGGAAAGAAAGAAATTAACGTCGCTGCAGATTGGAATGTGCGCGATTTTGTTTTTGTTAAGCTCCGAAGCGTCAATGTCGACATGCACGATCTTGGCATGTTTGGCAAACTCCGACAGCTTGCCGGTCACGCGGTCGTCGAACCGCACTCCTAGCGCCAAAACCAGATCGGCTTCGTTTATCGCGTAATTGGCGTAAACGCTGCCGTGCATACCGAGCATATCGAGAGAAAGCGGGTCGTCATTGGGAAACGCGCCGAGTCCCATCACGGTCATGGTAACGGGCATCTTGGTTTTTTTGACAAAGTCGCGCAAATCATTGCTGGCTTCGCCCGAGATGACACCGCCACCGCAATAGATCACGGGGCGTTTTGCAAGTTTGACGGCCGCGGCGACTTGGCGAACTTGCTCGAGTTGGCATTTCTGATCGCCGCCCACGTTGTACCCGGGCAGATTCAGCGGTTGGTTCCAATCCGGTGCGATTTGGGCTTCTTGTACGTCTTTGGGTATGTCAATCAGGACCGGACCTGGGCGGCCGGTCGTCGCCACGTGGAATGCCTCGGTCACGATCCGCGGCAGGTCGTGCACGTCGGTTACCAAATAATGATGTTTGGTGATACCGCGACAGACTTCGACAATCGG
>CBDUAB010000692.1:0-3481 GCA_965365045.1 uncultured Planctomycetales bacterium | reverse complement strand
TGAGCACCAACACGATCCCGATGCGCACCTGATTGTTGCCGGCAAACAGATCGAAGCAGCGCGCGCGGCCCTCCATCACGGCGGCGTCAAGGCAGCGAGTGAAGCGGTCGAGGTTTTGCAGCGCGAGGTTAGTCAAGGACAAGCTTTGGTCGACGATACACTCAACGCCTTGGGTGAGTTTGACCGATCGCTACTTGAGCGTCAGCACAAGTATGAATCCGTGAAGGAGAAACTGCCGCGATATACGGCGCTGCTCGCCGATGTGCGACACGAGTACGCGGCGTCGGCTTTGGTGTTGCGAGCTGGTGATCCAAGTTGTCCAAGTCCAACGGCTACGGCTGACAGTCACTTCACCGACTGCCAGGAACTCTTAAGTGACGCCTATCACTGGATTGGCGACTCGGTCGCGATTCAGCGTCAAGGCAAGGTATTGCGAGCGGCTGCTCAATTAGCCGCGATTGAAAGCGCGGTGGAACAAGCGGATCAACTACTCGACGACATCCAAACTCATTGCAGATTATTGGAGGCCACGAGCCGTGAGAATTTGGCTGCGCTCGAAAAGATCGTCACGCACACGGAAGGCCTGCAGGACCAAGTCAGGGATCGTCGTACCCAACGGCAAACGATTACAAGTTTTGAGCAAGCTGTTCAATCGCTGCGGCAATCCCAGCATGACGTTGAAGTTGCCAGCACTGATCGTGACCCATTCCAAAACGCATTGAGACTGACGGCGCTGGCAGAACGATTGGACGAAGTCGACGCACTGATCGTATCGGATCGCAACGCCCATGCCGAGGCGACCCGCGCGGTCAACGGCGCCAAGGCTGAGTTGACGACCGCACAGCGCAATGTGCATCAATCGCAAACGGACCAGCTTCCCGACAGCGCCAAGGTGATCAACTACCAAGGCGAAATCGCATCGTTGGCCTCAAATTTGGATGCAGCGGAACTTCGGCTGAATGCGACACATGAAGATTGGCATTACGTGGATAAGGAAGCAGCACGGATTAACGCGGAATTGGGTGTCGTGGCAGGCCGCCTGCGAGACGAGCTGCAGTTAGCACAAGAGTCCGTGGACGCACTGCGAAACGCTTCCGAAGAAGTCTTTCGTGCGACCCGTTGGACCGGCGGACATGGTATCCAGATCACCGGATCGCCAGGTGCGGATGAGCTCGAAAGGGCACGTCAAGCGCTTACGGCTGGCAACTATGCGTTCATGTTGCAGATGAGCCGTGCTGCAATGCAGGCGTCTCGACAGGCGATTCAAGCGGCGGAACGTGAGGTGCTGCGACGCCGGCGCGCCAATGAGCGCGCCGCCGAAGCTGCCCGCCGACGCCGGCGCCAACAGCAGTCGGCCTCTAGAGGACCGAGCGTATTCGGTGGATCGTCATCGTCCGGCGGTTCGTGGTCATCTGGCAGTTCCTCATCTTCATCATCATCAGGTTCCGGTTTCAGCCGATCCGGATGGTGAACAGCGAAACGCACGGGCTCAAGCTGCGACTGGGATGGCGCACCGATTTCAGCTGATGTTCAAAAACGCCGGATCCTTAGCTAATTTCTCCGGAATCGCGTTTCTTCGCACTACGAATGGTCTGAATTCGGGCGAATTTAGCTGCGATGACCTCACTGGCAACGGCGAGTTGATACGGCTGACTGCGGTCAAGGAAATAATTGATTTTTGAGCTGCGATCCGTGACTCAAAAAAATGCTCGAATTTTTCCGCGAAGCTGATATGTTGAGTAGTATTCATGTCACTTGGAACAGTAACTCGGGCTGCCAATCAGCAGTTCTTGAGCCTCGGTGAAAATGGCCATCTCGCTCCGCGCGATAAAGCCACGTCTCCCGGAGCGAGAATGCTACGCCACGGAACTGGTTAGCAGTCGGTCGCTCATATCCGAGTCATGAAATTGATTTGTTAGGCATATTTTGGCAACCACACCATCGAAGAAAACACATGTTCAAAAAAAAGAAGACGCGGCGTATTTCATCAATGAGGCGACGTTCAAAATTCGAGACGTTGGAGCATCGGCTGTTGTTGGCGGCCGACTGGCAAAACCCAATCAACGAATTCGACGTCAACGGTAGCGATGGACCAGTGGCAGTCACTCCGCTGGATGCGCTTTTGATAATCAACGAATTGACGTCACCATCGGTCAGCAATCCCGTGACGCGTGTCTTACCGGCATTGAGCTCACAGGATGCCGAACCGACGTTCTATCCGGACGTGGATGGAAACGACGTGGTAACGCCGTTCGATGCACTGTTGGTGATTGATGAGTTGTCACAGAACATGGCGAACATCGCTGTCAGCGCGCTCGATTCGACAGATCTGTTCATGGCTGGGTCGAGGGCGGCCCTGTCACACGGCGTCGAACATGACACACTCGTGAACACGGTTACCAGCCGAACTCAATCGTATCCAGATGTAGCGGCTCACTCGTCGGGTGACATCGTCGTTGTTTGGCAGAGTCATGACCAAGACGGATCTTCGTGGGGCGTGTTTGCCCAACGCTACAGCGCGGACGGTGTCAAAATAGGCGACGAACTTGCGGTTAATAGCACGACGCGACGTAGTCAACGCGATCCAGCCGTTGCTATGGACGACGAAGGGAATTTCGTCGTGGTTTGGAACTCGAAATCGCAAGATGGGAGCAGCTGGGGTGTCTACGGTCAACTTTTTGATGATTCCGGCGAAGTGGTGGGCGACGAATTTTTGGTCAACCAGACGACAAAGCGCGCGCAGACGCACCCAGATATTGCGTTTCTATCCGACGGACAATTCGTTGTTTCCTGGGAAGGCCGAGGCGACGGTGATAAAAACGGGGTATTCGTACGCCGTTTCTCTACCGACGACAGCGGTGTTTCGCCCGTCACTGACGAAACCTTGGTGAACACCACGACTAATAGTGATCAGGAAAATAGTTCCGTAGCCGCGTTGCCAGACGGCGCGTTTATTGTGGCGTGGGACGGACGCGGGCCTGGCGATTCGCACGGCATTTACATGCGACGAATGGGCGGTGACATCGAGTCTGAAGAGATTCGCGTCAATGACGAAACCAACCACGTACAGAGACGCCCGTCGGTTTCCGTCGGCAGTGACGGGCAGTTTGTCGTGGCTTGGCAGCAGTCACGAGACAACGGAACGGGTCGCGGGATTCGCGCACAACGATTCGATAGTTCTGGCAATTCCATGGGTGATGCCATCTCCGTTAACCAGACGCAGCAGTCTCGACAGAAAGGAGCGGCGGTTGCCTACCTGGCCGACGGAAGTTTTACGGTGTCTTGGTATGGACGAGGCGAAGGTGACAGGCATGGAGTCTTTAATCGCACGTTCGCGGCCGATGGAACTCCCACCGGTGACGAGCAGTTGGTTAACTTTCATATCCAAAGCAACCAAGGACGTCCGGCGGCGACTGCCGTGAACAACGGCTACGTTGTGACATGGCGCGGGCGTGGTGCTGATGACAGGCGGGGGGTCTTT
>CBDUAB010000691.1:0-3487 GCA_965365045.1 uncultured Planctomycetales bacterium | reverse complement strand
ACCAGCTGCCGATATCGATGTCCCTTAAATCGGCCATCGTAGCGTCCCAGATTTTCAGATTCACGCCAGCCAGTTTCATGAAATCGCTGTCGTGGAACAGGACGACTTCGCCGTCAGCCGTTTCTTGAACATCGATTTCAACCCAATCGGCTCCATCTTCGATGGCCTTTTTGACAGCCGCCATCGTGTTTTCCGGTGCGGCTTTGGAGGATCCCCGGTGGGCTGTTACTTCGGTATTGTCTTCCTGGTGAACGCTTCGTATGGCAAAAACACCGGTTGCGATGGCAACGACGACGCCCATGACGCCTGTGAAAAGTAACTTTTTTCGCGTAAGGCGGAATCCACCTTCCGTGCTCTCGAGGGTGTTGAGCCCAGTCAGATCCATATCACCCGGGTTGACAAGCCGTCGATACAGATTGAAAAGTACCGCCGCAAAAGTCGTCGTGCTAAGCAGATTCACAGCCATATTGACGGCGGTCCACAGTATTAGAGTCACACCAATGGCGACAGCCAGCAGCGCCAGTGATCCTGTGGCCTTGGGAACGACAAGACGTGCCAACCCGACAACAATAGCGGTGGCAAGCAGAGATAGAATAAACGATGCCAAGGCCCAAACCACGATCCACCACAATAGTACACGGCGATGGCCACGTGACCGTTCGCGGCTAACGCTAAGTGCATTTGATGGATGGACGTCCTCGAAAATGACCACCGGTAGTGCAAAGAACCAACCCGAGAACAATCGGAGTAGCAACGCAACCAGAGATGCGATGAGGACACCGCCGATCCCGACGGCAACCAAGAAAACCGGAGGTTTCTCCTGCAGATAGTAATTAATGTCGTAATCGTCGAGAAGTGTGGCATAGACGAGCCCTGCTACCAACAAGAACGGCACGGTAGCCACTAGCGTCAAGGCAAGCATGCGAACCGTGACTCGGATTACCGGCCAAGCATTCGCCTTGGCAAATTGCAGAGCGCCGAGCAGGCTCATGCGTCTCTGCGCGGCGGCCGCACAAAGGACTCCCATCAGCGCTGATTGCTCCAGCGCAACGATTGTCGCAAAAAGCGCACCCACGACGACGAAGCAAATCCACCCGACGGGACCTAGGAAAAAGAACAAGATATCCTGGTCGGTTAACACGGTCTTACCCGCGACGGCGACGAGGGTCCGAAAAAGGCCTCCCACAATCGGAGTCAGCACAATGAAAGAGATAATCTTGTAGGCAATGCCGGTCAGCGCGAGCTCTTTCCACGACGACCGAAAATCACGGGCAATGGCTTTAAACACCAGGTGAATATTCCCAAACTTCGAAAAACGGCGGAATGCGACGGACTCGACCTGCGGACGCTCGGCTGCGTTTCTACCTGGGGGCAATGAATCTACCGGAAGAACGTCATAGTATATCCCGATCGGGCCTCGGTGTCCTGTAGCTTCAAGACCGAAATTCACCGAAAAGCTTCCGTCGTGCGCGTCTGCAACAGTTCGGCGACGTCATTGTGCCCGTGACGAAGGGCATCGTCGAGCGGAGTGCCACCCCAACGACCCCGTGGCGTGGTATCAACAGGTTGCGCCCGGCTCGCTATTGCCTGGCGTGATCACGTGATTGGCGTATGATACGATACTTCGCCATGGTCGCACCTAATATCCGTCAAGATTCTTAAGCGCATTTTTCTTGGAGCACGTCGCAGCATGTCTGACTTTTTTGAGCGCAGTTTGATCGTTCATGAACAACTTCGTGGGAAGATCGGTGTTGTGAGCAAAGTCCCCATCGCCAATCGCGACGACCTTTCGTTGGCGTACACTCCCGGCGTCGCGAAACCGTGCGAGGTCATCGCGGAGAATCCACAACGGGCGCGGGATCTAACAATCAAGCGAAACTCGGTTGCTGTCATCACCGACGGTTCGGCCGTGCTCGGCTTGGGTAACATCGGTGCGCTTGCCGCGATCCCCGTAATGGAAGGGAAAGCTCTTTTATTCAAGGAGTTTGCGGGAATTGACGCCTGGCCAATCTGTTTGAACACCCAAGACGAGAACGAGATCATCGAAACCGTACGTCGCATCGCGCCGGTCTTCGGCGGTGTAAACCTCGAAGACATATCCGCGCCGCGCTGTTTTGCTATCGAACGCAGCTTGCAAGACCTTGGCATTCCGGTGTTTCACGATGACCAGCACGGAACGGCAATCGTTCTGTTAGCCGCGTTGATTAATGCCGCCCGGGTATTAGGTCGCGAGCTGACCGACTTGCGAGTGGTCGTCAACGGCGCGGGAGCGGCCGGGACTGCGATAGCGCGCCTGTTACGTTGCGTGGGTCATGATCCCAGCGTTTGCATACCGGTTCGCGATATCGTCGTATGTGATTCGCGGGGTGCCATTCATGCGGGGCGCGATGATTTAGCACCGTACAAACACGAATTGCTCCATTATTCAAACCGTGAAAATCGCACGGGTTTGCTACGCGAGGTGCTGCGAGGCGCTGACGTTTTTATCGGCGTGAGCAAAGGCAACTTGTTGCATGCCAGTGACATCACAACCATGGCCGCTGATCCGATCGTGTTGGCCATGGCAAATCCGATCCCGGAGATTCTGCCAGAGGAAGCGCTGAGCGGCGGCGCGAAGATCGTCGGGACCGGTCGCAGCGACTTTCCGAATCAAGTCAACAACTTGCTTGCGTTCCCGGGCATTTTCCGCGGCGCTTTGGATGCCAGCGCGACG
The DNA here is from genome assembly GCA_965365045.1 of uncultured Planctomycetales bacterium. Taxonomy (GTDB): domain Bacteria; phylum Planctomycetota; class Planctomycetia; order Pirellulales; family Pirellulaceae; genus CBDUAB01. The sequence goes on along the minus strand of CBDUAB010000691.1, from coordinate 774 downwards.
CAGATCACCGAATCCATGAAGATCGCGGCAGCCACGGCTTTGGCAAACGCGGTGGCCGAACCGAGTGGCGAGTATGTTCTGCCAAGTCCACTGGATCGCAGCGTCGCACCGCTCGTTGCGAACGCCGTGGCGAAGGCTTGGGCCACGGATGAAGTGTAAAGGTTGACCTTTGATCGTCATTTGAGCGGTCATGCGGCTCGATAATCGTGAATGCTTCTCTCTGTATTAGGCCGACGTAAATCGCCACGGAAGTGGGATTCGACCTGGATATGATTCCTACAAGACGTCTTGCATTACCACCGTTGCCGCGCAGTCAACCGTGACGCTGTCGAGTACGCCGCACGTGATAGGTGGGAAACGTTCCATATCCCTTAGCCAGCGGGGTGTCACCGACGTATTCACAGATGAAGTCGCTTATGTTATCGCGTCGCACGAGGGCGGCGAACGGTTGGCTGGCATAGACATGGCCTGGGGGTGTGATGGGTTCGATGCGGGCACCGCGGCTGACATGCGCGCCGACGAAGTTTGGCTGGCCCGTCACTCGATCCACGCACTCGTAGGCGGGGCCGGCATGCAATCCTATCCTAATCTTCAAACTAGGTGGCAAATCGTATTTGTCCCATTCCATCCGTCGAAAACGGTTTTGCAACTGGATAGCAAATAGACCAGCGTCAGTGACGTTTTCAAATACGCAATACAACGCATCTCCCCATGTGTTCTTGACGACCGGCTTGTGGCTTGTTCGCTTAATCAGTTCGGCCACGGTGCCCATGC
>CBDUAB010000690.1:0-3487 GCA_965365045.1 uncultured Planctomycetales bacterium | reverse complement strand
TTAACTGCCTTCGGTCCGAACCGAAGTATGCAAGGAAAAAACTTGAAAAAGACGCAGGTATGACAATTTTGTTGCGTCGGCCGATGCCACCGAACGCACCAAGCGCGCGTTGCGAGACTGCGGAAGAATCGCTCAACTATTTCCTAGCAGCTCTATTTTCACAAAAAACTGGGGCATGTTGTCGCTTGACATGGATAGACGACACGTCTATCATGCGAGTAGACATCACGTCAATTATGGAGCTTGTCATGGCCGTTCCCAAGTCTGTCATTACGGATACTGAATTGGATGTGCTGAAAGTGCTCTGGTGCGCAGCGCCCCTCACGGCTCGCGATATTATCAAACAGCTGTATGACGAAGTTAATCGTTCGTCGATGGGCACGGTGCAGAAGCTGATTGCCCGGCTCGAGGAAAAGGGCATGGTGCACCGCGATCGTAGCGTGTCAGTACACCAATTCGAGGCCAGCGTGACTCAAGAAGAAGTGGCCGGGATGCAAATGGATGCCTTTGCTGACAAGCTCTCGGAAGGATCTTTGTCGCCGTTTGTGATGCATCTTGTGCAGGCCAAACGGCTCAGTAAGAAAGACAAAGAACAAATCCGCAAACTCCTTGATGAGTAGGAGGTCGCCATGACGACCGCTTTTCTGATGGCCCTGCTTTCGAATCTTGTCTGCGCGGGCGGGCTCGCTTTGATAGCGATTTCTCTCACCAAAGTCTGGCGCAATCCACACCTTGCTCACGCACTTTGGCTCCTGGTACTCGTGAAACTACTCACGCCGCCGCTCGTCGCAATTCCTGTGCCCGAGTTTCTGCTCGCTGCTCAAGAAGTGAATGCTGAAGAACAAGACAGGGATTTTTTTCTGGATCTCCCTGCGGGCCAAGAGATTTCATTCTCCTCGAAGGAGTTTGCCTCAACAGATTTGCCAGCCCTTCCACTCCCAACTCTCAGTGCTGACACTCGCCCAAGAACAGACGAGAGGCAAACCTTCGCGCTCAGCTGGGCTCAATGGTTGCTGGCAGGATGGTCGCTAGGAATGCTTATCTTCGTCGGCGTTGCTTTGCGTCGGCACTTGCGTCTGTTGCGGGTGATCGCGGAGAGCCAACCAGCTGACGCTCAGCTCTACGAAGATGCCCAGCAAATTGGCCGACAGATGGGACTGGCGGCTTGTCCGCAGTTGTGTGTCACCGAAGTTCCTGTATGTCCGCTCGTCATGGGTGGTTGGAACAAGCAAGTGGTGTTGCTTCCTCAACGGTTGCTTGCCGAGCTGAGTCGCGATCAAGCAAGAGCTGTGCTGGCTCACGAGCTGGCGCACGTTCGCCGTAGCGACCATCTGGTGCGACTGTTTGAGGTCTTGGTGCTTACGTTGCATTGGTGGAATCCGCTCGCTTGGTGGACGAGTCGGCAACTTCAACAGGCCGAAGAAGAATGTTGCGACGCCTGGGTCGCGTGGACATTGCCTGAACACCGACGGACGTACGGCCAAACGCTGCTGCAAACGGTAGAGTTTTTGACCGAGCAGCAGGTCTTGCCAGTCGCAGTGGGAACATCCTTTGGCCGCTGTTTATTAGAAAGGAGAATCGAGATGATTTTGAATCAAACCATTCCACGGAAAATGTCACGAGCAACTTCAGTAGTCCCCCTAGTAGCCGGGGTGTTGGTGTTACCGATCGCTTTCACTCAAGCAGTCTCGGCCGATCCGGAACCGCCAAAGTCGAACTTGAACTCTCAAATTGAAGTGATAACTTCGGCAACTGCAGATTTCCCGCATGTCGTCCGCTTCAAGCCGGGCGCGACACGCTTTATGGATGGCGACGACATCACCATTCAGGAGATTCGAGGCACCGCTGAGACGTTTGCACCAGGTAACATCTATCGGATTGCGGGCACTTACAAGCTGGCTTCACATGACAAGGCAATGTTAGCCGCTTACACCACTGCCAAGCATGCGGCCGATGGAACGGGGCCTTCGTTGAAAGTCCAGCACATGTACCTTGATAGAGGCAAAGGCACGTTTACGCTCTTTCTGCCGATGTCCTGCGAGGGTTGGCCGCATGTCAGTTTCTATCCTAGCGGTGGCGGAGAGGGTTTCGGCGGCAACTATTTCGGTACGGGCGATTCTGTGCTGAAGAAGTGGTGGGGATCAAAGCAGATAGATCAAAAGGAGAGTGGTGCGTCCAAGGCGGAAAACGCTTTGGGAACCGTTGGTTTCTTTGTCGCTCCCGTTAACACTGAATTTCAGAAGTGGCGACTCCAGGGTGAAGATATTGTCGCGTACGCGAGCATCGACGGTACATCTTTCATCGACATGGATACGGGAACGATTGGCACGGACCGGTTTGATTTCGAGGCGTTACGAAAAGCATTGAAGAATGTGCGAAAGCAATGCGGTCTTGGTACGCTCAAAGTTCTTATCGAGTTCGGCGCCGCATCCCAGCGTCCTGAGGTGGATACGTTTGTCGAAGGGGCGTTAGCTCAGATGGGCAAGGACGCTGGATTTGAGAAGGTCAAGTTTCTCAAGCGTTATCAAAATGGTCCCCAATGGAAATGGAAAGGACTTCCGCAGGCAGATGGAACCCACCTTAATGAAGAACGTTTAGGAAACGATGCACTTCTAGCGTTTCCACTGCGAACACCTCTGGGACGCAATCTAGCAGGTGGCTTTGACTGCTTCGTTGATGTTCCGGGGCCACTGCCTCTTGATGCTCAACACATACTGTCCGATGCGGACAAAGCCGCTCTCCGTGAAGCCTTCAAGAGCATGGATCTGCCTGAAAATGCGACCGTAAGATTTCATGTTCACGTGCGGAGGCCAAAGGATTTCGACACAATTCACGATCTTCCACAAGTCAAAAAAGACTCGGAGTTCCATCGCGACGCAGTCGACTTCCTCAAGTCTGTAGGATTTAGCCAAGTCTTACTGGCAGTGGACGTCTCTTCTGTAGTTCACACATCTCTATACAAATGATCCTCGGTAGGCGGTAACAACTATTTCTTAGAGCTAGGAGACAGTTTTGCGCTAGCCCAATGGTCCGGCGATTCAAGAAAAAACGTCCGGGAAATTCTGCTCGCCTCTTTTTCGTTGCGTAGGTCGATTCCGCCGACGCAGATTCGAGCCGCGAACGCGAGGTGCGTTTGGCGCGTTAAGTGAAAACGACCAACGCGACTTCGTGGAACGAGCAAGTGCGAGAGGTCGATGCAACTTCAGCGACTTTGAATTCGTGCAAAATGCCGTCGGTGAAGGCGACCTCCGCGTGATTTTGGGTCGCACTTAACGGCCATCGGACGTTGCATGCCGCCTTGACTCTTTCGTCCGTACCGACGAGTGGTTGGACGGTTCGACTACAATCAGCCGCTGTCGAGTGCTTCTAAATATGCTATTGCACCTACGGAATCTGGTTGATTGGTAGGTTCTTGAAAACCAATATACGAGTTTATAGATACCGAAACGGCACCTATTTTAGCCCTTTTAGTAGTAATAACAATTAC
>CBDUAB010000689.1:0-3489 GCA_965365045.1 uncultured Planctomycetales bacterium | reverse complement strand
CCTAGATTAGCCGTTTGGGCGATAGCCCAATGCCATCTACTTTGAGCGGAACGGCTAATCAAATCCGTTCAGAAGGAAGTTAAAGCGAAACGCCGACATGATCCAATTCCCGACAAATTCGGTTGGTCGGTATTCAAGCGTAATAAAGTCGCCAGGTTCTATTTTGATTCGTTCACGTGGATCGGAAAACGCGCGACGCACGTCGACTTCGATGGCCACCTGGCGATGCCCACGGCGACGCAATATTACGACACGCGTGGCTGGAAATACGGTGCCAGTCGATGCGGCGCCGGAGGTCTGCAGGTTGTTGTTAGTACCGACTGCGGCTCCGACCGACGAACCCGCCATCGCGATTGCTTCGAGCACGTCGATGTCATAGTCGCGTGGCAATGCGTGTTGGCCGCCTGCCAGAAGACCGCCCGTATAGTAGACTTCCGTTTCACGCGAGGGAACGAAGACCACGTCACCCGTTTTGAGAATGATATCTTGCTTTCGCAGCCTGGGCATGCCTTCCTCCGGTCCGATGCGCAAAGGAATGCGAATTACTCCGGCGCTATCGCCGTGGGTCGTGAGGTACTCGTCAACACCGTCTTTGGAGAGACAATCTGGGCAATCACTATCAACGATGATGTCATCCTGAGGTGTGGCGGGAATGACTTCCGCACCCGGCGGCAGTTCTTCGGGACCGGTTTCGATCCTGGCTTCCGGTAGTTGTTCGACATCCGCGACCTCGCCGTCGAATTCGATTTCCTCGCCGGATACGGGATTCACAAGTTGTGGTGTACTTTCCCGATGAAACCGCTCTGGATCGAAGCCACCGCGCAGAATGACAATCTCATTCTTGGCATCGTTACCAGGAAGTCCTCCGGTTTGGCTTAGCGCGCGAAGTACATCGTTTTCGTACGCTACTAAATCGACCGCATACGTCATGCCACGTTTGTTGGTTCCCAAAACGAGCGCCTCGGTGGTCATCATTCGTGACGCCGGTACACCTTGGTCCTCGCGAATCACCATGATCTGATACGTCCGCCGTTTCATGAGTGTGACGATAATCCTCTGTCGACTTTCACGCAGGATTTGTCCCTCGCAATAGCGTGCATGGATCGCCTTCTCAACTTCTGGCAACGTCATTCCCGCGATTCTAATTGGTGGAATCAACGGCAAAGAGATTGTGCCGTTATCGCGCACTGGCACTGGGTAACCAACGGCCGGTTGCTGCGAATCGTCTTCTGGAAAATGAACGGGCGGTGGCGTGTCTCGGTCGCCTAAAATGCCTTCGATGTAAATCCCCAGGACATCTCGCGGACCAAGACGATAGCTCTTGGGCGGATCTTGCCGTAGCATCAGAAAGTTAATCGGCTCATTTTGACCACAACATACGTCGGTTTGGCCGTGGACGGCTCTTGCTGGAATACGTTGGTGACGGGATGTACAACCTACCGTGGACAGGACCAACGTTAGCAACGTAACGGCAGCCAGACCATTAGCTCCGCGCGGGCTGGGCCGATCATCTTGTGTTGCTTGGGGAGTCGGAACGGCTGCAATCATCGATACGCCGATCGCCGTGAATTGCAATTGCAACGGGCAGGAAACGATGCAAGCTGTGAAAAAAGACGAGTCCAATTGACAAGGCCAACCGGTCCACGCTGCGCGGAACGATTTGGGTTGAGAGGGATACCTAAGGACTGCGGTCGGTGTCTAGAGCAGTTTCTTGTCGGCCAACAGAAAGGGTGCAGGAACGAACTTAGAGAAAATGTCTCTTGTCCGGGATTATTTCCGCCGGGGATCGACTAGTGTATCGTTCTGGCTAACTCACGGGTTGTGTCACCGTAACACCAAAGATAGGATCTTCCAATCATGCCAGCATTGCCGTCCCAGGTTAATCCGTCCACGCAATTCAGACGCGTCTGGCAGATCCTTCACTCGCTGACGCTCCCTCAGGATGACACAAGTGGCGCTGTCCAACTAAATAGTTCTTTTTGACCTTTCTGCCTATGCCAGCCGCACGAAAAGCTGTTATCACCGGCGTTGGTGTTGTCTCGCCGATTGGTCTAGGTCGGGACGCGTTTTGGCAAGCATTGCTGTCAGGTCAAAGTGGTGTCGTGCCCGTGACCATTGATCTGGGGACTGTGCCGGTCAAGATTGGAGGCGAGGTCAAGAATTTCGCACCCCAAAAGTATGTCAAGCCGCGTAAGGCTTTGAAGCTGATGTGCCGTGACATCGAGTTGGGGTTCGCGGCGGCAACCTTGGCTGTCGAAGACGCCGGACTGGCGACCGATCAGGTTGACTCGGAACGATTCGGAATTATCTATGGCAGCGAAATGCTCTATGGCTCGCCGCTTGAAATGTGCGAGTTATTCAATAACAGCCGGAACGAGAAGGGGTTTGACATTCGGCAGTTTGGGGGGCGAATGCTATCCGATATGTTTCCGCTGTGGATGCTTAATTACCTACCAAACATGGCCGCATGTCACGTCGGCATCGCCCATCAGGCATATGGCCCCAACAATACGATCGTGCAGGGCGAAGCGTCGAGTCTGTTGGCCTTTTCCGAGGCTGTTTCCGTGATCGAGCGTGGCTGGGCAGACGTCATGATAGCTGGCGGAACCGGCAGCCGTTTGAAACTGATGAGCCTCGTGCACTTGTCCGAACGACAATGGTCTAAACGCGATCATGATCCGGCTGCCGCCAGCCGACCCTTCGATGCTGACAGAGATGGCATGGTTAATGGCGAAGGCAGTGGCGCCTTTGTCATCGAATCGGAAGCGCACGCCAAGGCTCGCGGGGCAAAAATACTGGCACGAGTTGTCGGTTACGGCAACGCTTTCGATCCGCGCTCACTTGGACAACCATTTGAGGGCTTGGGGATTCGGCGTTCCATTGAATGGGCGATTCGCGGTGCCGATTGTTCGATCGACGATATCGACCATATCAACGCTCATGGATTGAGTACCGTTGTGGACGATCCTGTCGAAGCGCAAGCTATCCAAGCGGTCGCCGCGGACGTGCCCGTGACAGCCCTCAAAAGCTTCTTTGGAAACTTGGGTTCTGGTGGTGGGGCCGTGGAATTGGCGGCCAGCGTTTTGGCGTTTGACCACGGTGTTGTACCCTTCACGCGAAACTATGAGACACCTGATCCCGAGTGTCCGGTCAACGTGATTTACAAGAGTACCAAGCCGGTTGAAAAGCCCGTCGCATTGGTGCTCAATCAGTCGCAGACGGGCCAAGCCGTCGCCGTGTCGATCGCCCGCGAGTAATAATGCTAGCGAGCGGGCAGCATGCGGGAGTAAGCTAAAGGGGTCGGGAGTCTTTTTCGACCAATCCGCTTACGAAGTGAAAAATCTCTGGTCGAAAAAGACTCCCGACCCCTTTAGCTCACCCTCGGACTTACGAAACGGACCACTAGTATTCCGTCACAACTTAATTTTCGGGTCAGCCGTTTTGGCGATAGCCACGGTTCACCCACGGAAACCGTGGCTATCGCCAAAA